>NZ_QSKB01000033.1:0-26562 GCF_003469085.1 Collinsella sp. AM29-10AC | reverse complement strand
CTGCGGAAACGCGGGGTCCGTTCAGGCTGTTGCGCTGAGATTGAAAATCAACCTGGAAGTTCATTTTTTGCGGGAAAAACGGTATATGAAAAATCTTTACCAACCACTCCAACCGCTGCTATCTGGGCGATATGTCAGTTTGGCGATGTGCCGAAGAAAAAACGTTTTACCAATGTTGAGCATCACACGGTCTGCACCGTTGCGTGCGGACCATATTTCCAAACCGATTGTTTTGGCTAGACGCGTCGCTTTGGGGTACCATAGCCCCACTATCAACTGCCGCTCAGCACGGCAGCCTTGATGAGCCCTTGCCCTTCTCCTGGGAATTATGATCGGGCATCAATCTGCTGAGTGGCCCGAATCCCAGGAGGGGACTCTATATGCAAAAGGAATACCTGTCCGCCGCGGCGGAGGTGCTCAGCGACCAAGGTGTCGATGAGAACCTCGGCCTGAGCAACGACGAGGCGTCTTCGCGCCTCGCCAAGACAGGCCCTAACAAGCTCGAGGAAGCTGAGAAGACGCCGCTGTGGAAGCGTTTCTTTGAACAGATGGCTGACCCTATGGTCATCATGCTGATCGTTGCCGCCGTCATCAGTGCGCTCACGGGCATGGTCAAGGGCGAGCCCGACTTTGCCGATGTTGCCATCATCATGTTCGTCGTTATCGTCAACTCGGTGCTGGGCGTGGTCCAGGAAGCCAAGAGCGAGGAGGCCCTCGAGGCCCTGCAGGAGATGAGTGCGGCGCAGTCCAAGGTGCTACGCGACGGCAAGCTCGTGCACCTGCCGAGCGCCGAGCTCGTGCCCGGTGACGTGATCATGCTCGAGGCGGGCGACTCCGTCCCGGCCGACTGCCGCGTGCTCGAGAGCGCCACGATGAAGATCGAGGAGGCCGCCCTTACCGGCGAGTCCGTGCCCGTCGAGAAGCATGCCAACGTGATCGAGCTCGCCGCCGGTACCGACGACGTGCCGCTCGGCGACCGCAAGAACATGTGCTACATGGGTTCCACCGTGGTATACGGCCGCGGCCGCGCCGTCGTGGTCGGCACCGGCATGAACACCGAGATGGGTAAGATCGCCGGCGCCCTGGCCGAGGCCAAGGAAGAGCTCACGCCGCTGCAGGTGAAGCTTGCCGAGCTCAGCCGCATCCTCACCATCATGGTTATCGTCATTTGCGTCGTCATTTTTGGCGTCGACATCATCCGCCACGGCGTGGGCAACGTTCTCACCGATCCGACCGCGCTGCTCGACACCTTTATGGTCGCTGTCTCGCTTGCCGTCGCCGCCATCCCCGAGGGCCTGGTTGCCGTCGTGACTATCGTGCTTTCGCTCGGCGTGACCAAGATGGCCAAGCGCCAAGCGATTATCCGTAAGCTTTCCGCCGTCGAGACCCTTGGCTGCACACAGACCATCTGCTCCGACAAGACCGGTACCCTCACCCAGAACAAGATGACCGTCGTCAAGCACGAGCTCGCTGCGCCTAAGGAGAAGTTCCTGGCAGGTATGGCGCTGTGCTCCGATGCTCAGTGGGACGAGGAGCTGGGCGAGGCCGTGGGCGAGCCGACCGAGTGCGCGCTCGTCAACGATGCCGGCAAGGCTGGTCTTACTGGCCTGACCGCCGAGCACCCGCGTGTGGGCGAGGCCCCGTTCGACTCCGGCCGCAAGATGATGTCCGTGGTCGTCGAGACCCTTGACGGCGAGTACGAGCAGTACACCAAGGGCGCGCCCGACGTGGTGATCGGCCTGTGTACCCATATCTACGAGGGCGATAAGGTTGTCCCCCTGACCGAGGGGCGTCGTGCCGAGCTCGTGGCCGCCAACAAGGCCATGGCCGACGAGGCCCTGCGCGTGCTGGCGCTGGCAAGCCGCACCTACACCGAGGTCCCGGCCGACTGCAGCCCCGCCGCGCTCGAGCACGACCTGGTCTTCTGCGGCCTGTCCGGCATGATTGACCCGGTCCGCCCCGAGGTCGCCGACGCCATCCGCGAGGCGCACGACGCCGGTATCCGCACCGTCATGATCACGGGCGACCACATCGACACCGCCGTGGCCATCGCCAAGCAGCTGGGCATCGTCGCCGATCGCAGCCAGGCCATCACCGGTGCCGACCTCGATCGCATGAGCGACGAGGAGCTCGACGCGCACATCGAGGATTACGGCGTGTACGCCCGCGTCCAGCCCGAGCACAAGACCCGCATCGTCGAGGCTTGGAAGTCGCGCGACCAGATCGTGGCCATGACGGGCGACGGCGTCAACGACGCTCCGTCCATCAAGCGCGCCGACATCGGCGTGGGCATGGGCATCACCGGTACCGATGTCACCAAGAACGTCGCCGACATGGTACTTGCCGATGACAACTTCGCTACCATCATCGGCGCCTGCGAAGAGGGTCGTCGCATCTACGACAACATCCGCAAGGTCATCCAGTTCCTGCTTTCGGCCAACCTTGCCGAGGTGTTCTCGGTGTTTATCGCCACGCTCATCGGCTTTACCATCTTCCAGCCGGTGCAGCTGCTGTGGGTGAACCTGGTCACTGACTGCTTCCCCGCGCTCGCGCTGGGCATGGAGGATGCCGAGGGCGACATCATGAAGCGTAAGCCACGCAACGCCAAGGACGGTGTCTTTGCCGGACATATGGGTCTGGACTGCGTGGTCCAGGGCCTAATCATCACCGCGCTGGTGCTGGCGAGCTTCTTTGTGGGCGTGTACTTTGACATGGGCTACATCCACATCGCCGATATGATCGCCGGCAATGCCGACGAGGAAGGCGTGATGATGGCGTTCATCACGCTCAACATGGTCGAAATTTTCCACTGCTTCAATATGCGCAGCCGTCGTGCGTCGCTGTTCACCATGAAGAAGCAAAACAAGTGGCTGTGGGCTTCCGCCGCGCTGGCGCTGGTGCTGACGGTGATCGTAACCGTGCAGCCGACGCTTGCCGAGATGTTCTTTGGCCCCGTGACGCTTGAGCTCAAGGGCGTTGTTGCTGCCCTGGGCCTGGCCTTCCTGATCATCCCGCTGATGGAGATCTACAAGGCGATCATGCGCGCGGTGGAGAAAGAGTAACGTACCTGTCCGGGCCCGCCCGCCTGCGGGGTTTCCACGGGTACGTCCTCGCCGCGTTGCGGCTGCGGGATGTGCCCTTTGGAAACCCCTCTCGGCGGGCGGGCCCTGCGGTGACGTTGCTGACTTTTCTCCCGTGTGGATGATAAAGGCTGAGGGAAAGTGTGTGAGTCGGTCGAGCATTTGCTCGGCCGACTCTTTTTTGTGGGAAAATACCTGCTCAGTTTTGATTTATGGTGCTGGGAGGCGCTTGTGGGCAAGGCTAAGGCTAAAGCGAAGAAAAAGACGACGGGGGCGCGGGCTAAGCGCGATCGTCGTCGGAAGCTCGCGACCGAGGCTCCCGCGTCTGCCGAGGAGCTGCTGGCGAGCGTGCCGGGACTCGACGCGCTGCAGGACGTTCCGGCGTTCGATGACCTGCCGGTCGATGAAGCTCAGCAGGCTGCCTTTGATGATTTCTGCGCACATGCCGAGGAGCCCGAGCAGATGCAGCTTGGCGCCGTGGTGCGCTTGGATCGTGGGTTTCCGCTGGTGGCGACTGCCGACGATACCTTCCGCGCCGAGCATGCCGTGGGATTTGCCAAGTCGCGCGGTGGGGACGAGGTCCTGCTGCCTGCCGTGGGCGATCGTGTGGCGGTGCGCCGCGCTCCCGGGCACGATATGGGCGTGATTGAATGCGTACTGCCGCGCCGTACGAGCTTTGAGCGTTGGCGCGGCCGTGCCCGCGGAGAGCGCCAGGTGCTCTGCTCCAACGTGGATAGCGTGCTAATCGTGCAGGCGCTCGGTGCCGGCGAGGTGCTGCTCGACCGTGTGGCGCGCTCGCTGGTGTTGGCGCTCGACTGCGATGCCGAGCCGGTGGTGGTGCTCACCAAGGCTGACCGCTGCGATGCCGGGGAGCTCGAGCGCGATCTGGACCGCGTGCGCCGTCTGGTGGGTCCGGACGTGTGCGTGATCTTGACGTCTTCTGCCGAGGGCCGCGGTCTGGACGAGGTCCGTGCCTGCGTGCCTGCCGGGAGCTGCGCCATGATTCTGGGCGAGTCGGGTGCCGGCAAGTCGACGCTGCTCAATGCACTGCTGGGCCACGATACGTTGGCGACCGGCGGTGTGCGCGAACGCGACGACCAGGGCCGTCACACTACCGTCGCGCGCGTGATGGTGGCGCTGCCGGGCGACGCCGGCGTGATCGCCGATGCCCCGGGTCTGCGCAGTTTGCCGCTCGTGGGTCACGAGCGGGGTCTGGCACGCGCCTTCCCCGAGATTGTCGAGGCATCGCGTGCGTGCCGGTTTGGCGACTGCACGCATACCCACGAACCGGGTTGCGCCGTTCGCGAGGCCGAGGACGCCGGGCAGATCGACAGCCTGCGTCTGGAAACTTTCCAAAATCTGGCGTCATCCATGCGCGTGAGCGCTCAAATGCTCGATCCCGATGTCCATCTGTAATTGATTTTTCCTATGACAGCCGTCTCCCAACTGTTCGGGAGACGGCTTTTTTGCTGCGGAAAAGCCTCGAAACATGCAGTTTGCTGACGTGCTGACCAAAACCTTGCCACGAGCTTGACGGGCTGGTCAGCTTTTGGTCAGCGATTGGTTTGACATCGAAAACCAAGATTGCGATTGCGCCGCTTTGCACTCTGGCCGCCCAGACAATGGTGGTACGGGCATTCGCCCGGCACTGCCATGAGAGGAGCGGCCGTGAACAAGAGCAAGCGCATCGCCATCAGTCTGGTCGCGGGCGTGCTCGCTGCTCTGCTCTGCATGGTTTACGGCTCGTCGATCCGCTCGCAAGCCGAACAGGTCCAGGCTGAGACCTTGGCCAAGTACGGTGGCGATCGCGTCGAGGTATGCGTCGCGGCGCGCGATATCGATGTGGGTGAGACCCTCGATGAGACCAATGTCATAACCCAGGAATGGCTGACGAGTCTGCTGCCGCGTGACGCGGCGACCGAGCTGCGCCAGGTGCGCGGCGACGTGACGACTTCGCGTATTCCCAAAAACGCCGTGATCTGCAATGTCTACACCAAGGCCGAGAGCCGCAAGCTCGAGGTGCCTAAGGGCAAGGTTGCCGTTTCGGTGGCGGTCGATGCCGAGCACTCGGTCGGCGGTGCCACGGGCGTGGGCAGCTACGTGGACGTGTACGTGCAAAAGGACGGCGTGACCGATCGGCTGTGCGGCGCGCACGTGATCGATACCAGTGAGGATTCCGGTGCCACGCGCGAGGGCAAGATCGAATGGGTGACGCTGGCGGCTGACCCCGAAGACGTCAAGGAACTGCTGGGAGCCTCGGGCAAGGGAACGGTCAGCTTGACGATTCCCGCCACGGCGCGCGGCAAAAAGAGCGGAGGCGACGAGTGATGAAGGCGATCTGGCTTGCGTGCTGCGCGTGCGGCGATTACGGGCTGTTGCAGCGGGAAGTCGAGGGCCGTGATGCGGGTGCACAGGTGCTTCGCGTGGGTGACCTGGACGGGCTGGTTTCCATGGCGCGGGCGTTTCCGTCGCGCCGCGGGGCTGCCATCATCGCGGCGTCTCTGTTTGATACCGAAGATGTGCGCAAGACTGTTGCGCGCCTGACGGCCGAAGGCCGCGTGAGTCGCGTGGTCGTGTTGATAGAAGCGCTCGATCCGTCGGATATCGAGGGGCTGTTTCGCGCGGGGGCGACCGAGGTCATCGCTGCACACAGTATATGCGGCAACGGGCGCGCGGGCGAGGGAGCGGTTGATTCCGATCGGCGCATGACGATTGAGCCCGATGCTTTTGTTGATAGGGAACCCGGGGCGCCTCGCGCTACAAGAGGCCCGCGTGTTGATGATTATGGAAAAGCGGAAGCCGAGCATGGTCGGCGCCCCCGGAACCCCCTTGTATGCGATGACGCTGGAGGGCCGGCGCAGCATGCTGGCGACTCCCCGGCTGTAGATATGGGATACGTGCACGGCGTGAATCTGGTGGATGAACTCGACGAAGTTGAGGGCTTTGCCGGGTGCGGCGAGTTGTCGCTAATGCAGCATGAGCAGATTGCGCAGAACGAGCCTGCCTCGCAGACCGAACAAGCTGCCATGCCGGCTTGGACGCAGCGTGTGGTTGCGGCGGGGGAGACGGGGGCGCTGCCACCGACGCCCGCCCCGCCGCCTCCGATGCCGCCGGCAGACGCTGCCGCTCCGCCGCATCGAGCTCCGGTCATCTGCGCTATTTCGGGTTCGGGCGGTTGCGGCAAGTCGACGATCGTTGCCACCATGGCACACACATCGTCGCTGTTGGGCTTGCGTGCCGCCGTGCTCGACCTGGACCTGATGTTTGGAAACCTTTACGACTTGTTAGGCGTCGATGCTCCGCGCGATATGGCGGCACTTATCGAGCCGTCGGCGGCGGGCACGCTCACCGAGCCGGATATCGTAGCCACATCGATGCGCGTGGCGCCGGGCGTTACGCTCTGGGGTCCCGTCGCGGCGCCCGAGCAAGCTGAGCTCATGGCGCGTCCGGTGGAGCTACTGCTTGATGTTCTGCGTCGCGAATCCGACGTGGTCTTTATCGATACCTCGGTCTTTTGGGGCGACGCCGTGGCGGCTGCGGTGGCGGCGAGCGACCGTTGCCTGGTCGTTGGCGATGCGGCGGTGTCGTCCGCGACATCGGCGTCGCGCGTCATCGAACTGGCAAGTCGAGTAGGTGTGCCGCGCACGCGCATGAGCGCCGTGTTCAACCGGTTCGGTGCGCGCGGGGCAGACGAGGACGTCGCCATGCGCTTTGAGATTGCCTGTGCGTTGAGCTCCAAGATTCGTATCGCCGATGGCGGGCAGGATCTCGCCGCGCTCATGGCGTTTGGACGCGCTGACGAGGCGGTGGGGCAGACCAGTGCTTTTGCGACTAGCATGCGCGAGGCCACGCGCGAGATGCTCGTGGAACTGGGGTGCGCCGTCGGCCCTTGGGGCGATATGGTCGCCGACCGTGCAACGCGTACCGAACGCCCGCGTATCCGCCTTCCCTGGTTGCGCGAGGGTGATCAGCGATGAGCCTGCAAACGAGGATTAAGGCTGCCGGCGCTGCAGCGGCGGCAGCGCCTGTAGATGCGGGGCGTCGCCGCGCGGTGAAACGACGCACCAAGCGCGCCGTGATGGACCGCATGGGTTACGACGAAGTGGCGCGTATCAGCGCCTATATCGACCCGGCACTTGCCCGCTCGGAATTGCGTCCTGCGGTGGAGGCGGCGCTCAATGTTGAGGAGCCGACCGATCTCGCGACGCCCGAGCGCGAAACCATCATCGACGAGATTTTGGATGACGTGGTGGGCTTGGGGCCGTTGCAGCCGCTCATCGAGGACGACACCGTTACCGAGATCATGATCAACGGCTGCCGCTCGGCTTTCTTTGAACGCGGCGGCGTCTTGTACCCCATCGAGCATGCGTTTGAGGATGATGAACAGATCCGTGTGCTTATCGACCGCATCATCTCGCCACTTGGCCGCCGTATCGACGAGCGCAGCCCCATCGTCAACGCCCGCCTCAAAACGGGCTATCGCGTCAACGCGGTGATTCCGCCTGTGGCGATTGACGGACCGATTCTCACCATCCGAAAGTTCTCGGACCGTATCTGCTCGCTGGACGAGCTTGTGGGGCTGGGGTCGCTGCCGCTTTGGTATGCGCAGCTGCTGTCGTGCGCGGTGTCGCTGCGACAGGACCTGGCGGTTGCGGGAGGCACGGGATCTGGTAAGACCACCCTGCTCAACGCGTTGTCATGTGAGATTTCCACCGGCGAGCGCATCGTGACGATCGAGGACTCTGCCGAGCTCAAGTTTGCGCATCATCCGCACGTGGTGCGCCTAGAGGCGCGCGAGGCTTCAATTGAGGGTGAAGGCGCGGTGACGATCCGCGACCTGGTAACTAATGCCCTGCGCATGCGCCCCGACCGCATCGTGGTGGGCGAGGTGCGCGGTGCCGAGTGCTGCGACATGTTGCAGGCCATGAACACGGGCCACGACGGGTCGCTCACCACACTTCATGCGGGTTCAGAACAGGAGACCGTGGTGCGTCTGACGTTGCTTGCACGTTATGGCATCGACCTGCCGAGTGAGCTCATCGAGGAGCAGATTGCCATGGCGCTCGACGGTATCGTGATGTCCGAGCGCCACGCCGATGGCAGGCGCTTCGTCTCCTCGTATTCGGGGGTGCGACGCGCCGCATCGGGCGGCGTAGAGCTCGAGCGCTATGTGACGTTCGATGCCGCCGAGCGCACCTGGACGCTTGACCGCGAGCCGCCGTTTATCGCAGAAGGCCTGCGGTCGGGGACGCTCACACAAGAGGAGGTGGACGAATGGAGATCGCTGTGCCCCTCGTCGTAGGGGGCTTGGCAGGGCTTTCTGTCGCGACGGCGTGCGGGGCGGAACCTCGTGTGCCGCAGGTACCGCCGGCGGAGCTGGCACGTCAGGCGCTCGAGACGGTGGCAGAGAAGCTGCCGCGTGAGCTGGTGAAAAACGATCTGCTGAAAAAGATCGCCCGTTCGTGGGCATCGCTGGCTCTGGCGCATCGCCTTGGCCTCGTGATCGAGGATGCTTCGGGATGTTTGGCGTTTCTGCTGCTATCGAGCGGTGTCTGCTGCGTTTTACTAACGATGGTGTCGTTATCGCCCCTCGGATTTGCCTTGGGACTTGTTGCTCCGTTTGCCGTTGGTGCCGCTCGGGATGGCTTTGAGAGCCGGCGCGAGCAACACGATGCAGAAGAGGCAATGCCCGAGGCGTTTACCGCACTTTCCATGTCGCTTGCCTCGGGACATTCGCTGGCCCAGGGCATGCGCTTTGTGGGCGCTCATGCGCAAGAGCCAGTGCATAACGAGTTTTTGCGGGTGGCGGCGGCGATCGATTGCGGCATCTCGGCGACCGACGCGCTCGATGACTTGCTCGTGCGTATCGACGCCCCCGGTCTTTCGCTTGTGACCTTGGCGCTTAAGGTGTCTCAGCGCACCGGCGCTCCGCTTGCCGACTTACTGTCCGAGGCGTCGAGCATGGTGGGGGAGCGCATTGAGCTCAAGCGCCGCCTGGATGTTAAGACGTCGCAGGCTCGCATGTCTGCGCATATGGTCGCGGCGATGCCGGCGGGCATGTGCGCGGTGTTGGCGCTGCTTTCGGCAGATTTTCGTCGCGGTCTTGCGACGCCTGCCGGCGCGGGCGCTGTGGTGCTGGGTCTTGCCCTCAACGCCGTTGCCCTGGTGGTTATCCGGCGCATTATGCGGGTGGAGCTATGAGCGCCTCGGTTGCAGTTGCGGCTTGCCTGTGCGCCCTGAGTGTATTTGTCGCGACGGGTTTTGATCGGGCGGATGCACGCAAGATCGCAGGGGCCTGCAAGCGCGAGGCGGTGCTGGTCGCTGCCGCTGGTCGCTCGGTGGTCGATGCTCTGACCGCGCGAGTGAAGGGCGCGGTTGGAGCGGGCGGCCCGGCGCGAGTGTCGCTCGGCGAAGTGTCCGAGATGATCGATGTTGTGCGCTTGGGTCTTTCGGCCGGTCTTTCGTTTGATGCGGCGCTTGAGATTTTCTGCGCCAACCGCCGGTCAGTGCTGGCTCTTCGCCTTGAGCGCGCCTGCATGGCGTGGCAGGTGGGCGTGGGCACGCGTGAGGACGAGTTGTTGGCCGCCGCGCGCGATCTGGACGTGCGAGCGCTCGAGACCTTTGCCATCACGGTGGGGCAGGCGCTCGCCCTGGGTGCCCCACTTGCCGAGACGCTGGCCGCTCAAAGTCGCGAGATCCGTGCGGCTCATCGCGCCGCGGTCGAGCGCGAGATCGAGCGTGCGCCCGTCAAGCTGTTGATTCCCACCGGCACGCTCATCTTGCCGGCGTTGCTTCTGTCCATATTGGGCCCGCTGCTGGGAGCAGGCGGGATGATGTAGGGAGGAATACATGAACACGATGGTCGAAGTTGCTGACAAGGCTTGGAGCTGGGCTTTTTGCCGGGCGATTCACACTCGCCAGCATGCCAAGGAGCTGTTGCAGGAGGAGAGCGCGCAGGGTACCACCGAGTACGCCATTTTAGTGGGCGTACTTGTGGTGATCGCGATTATTGCCATCGTTGCATTTAAAGGCAAGGTTAAAGAGCTATGGGATGCGATCAGCGAGGGCATCAACAGCCTGTAGAGGGCGAGCGCCCCATCGGGGTGCTGCTGGTGTTTGCTTGCCTGACCGTGGCGATAGCGGTGGTGCTTTGGGGGCTTAACGCCGCGCGGCAGCAGCGTCCTGGGACCGCCTCCGATTTGGGCTCAGATTCGGCGGTGGCGTCTCAAAAAGATGAGATGCGAGATGCGGACGATTCGGATGTCGCTGTCACGGCGCAAACCTTTCTGCGGGCGCTCGACAAGCGGTCTGGCACTGCGACGGATTCGCCTGAGGGCAACGCGATTGCGGTCCGGCTTGCATGGTCCGAGGACCGACCGATGACCGAAGCGGCAGCGGATATGCTGCGTGCCTATCGCGAGGTACCCACGGCACAACTTGCTCTGAGCGGCTATCTCGATATCAAGGGCAACGTGTGGGGCGCTATCGTGCGCGACGGACGCGGCTGGGTCGATATGGTGACGGTTGCCGCGGATACTGGCGATGCTTCGTGTCGTCTGCGCGCCGTGCGCCTGAGCCCGCAGGCAACGGACTCAAAGGAGGGATCGTGAAATGCATGATGTCCTGCGTGAGGAATCTGCCCAGGCGACGGTCGAATACGCCATCGTCACGGTGGCGCTGTTATCGATCGTGCTGGCGATTGCGGGGCTTTGGCGTGCTGGCACCGATGGGCGCTTGGCGGCGCTGGTCGAGCGGGCGGCGTCTCACGGCGTCACCTCGACATCGGTTGTCGACGCTGCTGCGGGTGCTGAGGACATCGCGCTGTATTGATATCGCGCGCGAGGACCGGGCGCAGTCTACGGTCGAGGCCGCTTTTTTGCTGCCGACGTTTCTGACGCTCATCCTTCTCGCACTGCAACCGGCGTGTCTGCTCTATACGCGCGCGGTCATGGAGTCTGCCGCCGCCGAGACCGCGCGGCTCATGACCACGACGACGGCGGAGGACGACGATCTTAAGGAGTTCACCCGCCGCCGACTTGCCGCAGTGCCCAACGTTTCGATCTTTCATGCCGGCGGGCCGTTGTCGTGGGATATCGAGCTTGGCCGGGTCGGTGCGGGTGGCGCCTCGTCCGTGTCCGTTTCCGGCGAGGTCAAGCCGTTGCCTGTGATCGGTGCGTTTGCGCAGGCTATGGGTGGTACCGCCGAGGGCGGCTACGTTGAGCTCAAGGTCGATGTCTCGTATCAATCGCGTCCCGAATGGCTGGAGGGAGATTATGATTCGTGGATTGCTGCATGGGATTAAGCGTTTCTGGTCTAGACGCGTTTTGACGCACCGTCCGAGCTGCCATCGCAAGCGAGGCGGCTTTATGGGTCGAGCCGGTGTCGATCTGTTTATCGAAGACGGCGCCTATACCACGCTTTCTTCTGCCGTGGTCATCCTAGTGGTGCTCACATTGTTGTTTTCGTCGACCGCGGCGATATGGAGCATGTCGCGTGCCGGGGACACCCAGGTGGCGGCCGATAGCGGCGCGCTGGCGGGTGCCAACGTAGTGTCGTCCTATCACACGGCTGCCACGGTGGTTGATGCGAGTATCTTGAGTCTGGGGCTGGCGGGGTTTGCCACGATCGGGACGGGCCTGGTCGCCATCCTCATCCCGGGTGCCGAGCCGGTTGCCGGCAATATGGTCGACACCGGGATCGAGATCATTAAAACGCGCAACAAGTTTGCCAAAAGCGCATCGGAAGGCTTACAGAAAATCGAGACGGCTCTGCCGTATCTGATCGCCGCGCGTGCCACGCAGGCGGTGTCGGCGCAGGATACCGATAGTGTGACCTATACCGGTACGGCGCTTGCCGTGCCCAGGACATCCGAGTCGGACTTTGCTGCGCTCAAAGGGTCAGAGATCTCGACCGATACCATTAAAGACACATCAGATGATTTAGAGCGTGCGGCCGAGGAGCTGCGGAAGGCCTCGGAGGAGACGGCGAAGGCAAAGGAGCGCGCTTGGCTGGCGGATTGTGGTGGGTCTGACAAGGGCTCGGTCGGCAGCTGTTCTTGCATGTGGGAGCGTGCGAAAAGCCTAACGGATCTCTCCGGTGTTCAAAATCCGCATTACTCATCGAGCGTTACGTGGGAGCCCCAAGTTGCCCTTGATCGCGCGAAGGACTACTACCATTGGCGTCTGACAAATGAGAAGCCCCGCGGCTCGAGTGTCGAGATGAAGGCAGAGTCTGCGGCGCGTAAGGCGTTTTATACCTATGCGAACGCGGAGGTCGATCGGGCATATATAACCGAGAACGGAGACAGGGTTTCCTCCTATATTCCGCTGCTGCCGCGCAACTCTGATGAGGTTCGGGCGACGGAACTCTATACCGATGCGGTGTGGCCGACTAGCGTAAACGATGACAAGGCGTATCTGCATTACGGGACGACCTGCCCCAACTATAAGAAAGGGACGCCGAGCGGATTTGCTTCGGTTGCCGATTACGATGGACAGGATAAATGCAGCAAATGCCATTTTGGCGTTTTGTCGCTTGGTGCTGTTGCGGCGCCTTCAACCTCTATCGAAAACGGCTTCGAGTATCACTTTGACAAGTTTAAAGACGCCCTGGAGGACTACGTCGACTGTCGCAACAAGGAGCTCGAGCTCGAGCGTCAGACCGAGGACGAAGCCGACCGTGCGGGCAATGCGTTCGATACCGCCATCAAAGAACTTTCCGGTGAGCGTCCGCGTATCGCTCCGCCCGGTCGCAACGGCGTGGTTGCCTTTGCGGTTTCGGGTGCCATCTCGAGCCCCGATGAGCTCAACTCTTCGTTTAACACGGCAGTCAGGCTTGGCGATCGCGGTGCCATCTCTGCCGCGGTGCTGGCGCCCGATGGGGCGACGGCGCAAAACAACGTGCTTTCGCGATTTTTCTCGACATTGAAGGAACGCTCGGGTGGCGTTGCCGGCGTACTCGATGGCGTCATGGATGTCTGGGGACGGCTGCTTGTGGGATACGGAGACATCCAAGGTTCGGCCGACGAACTTATGGACGAGATGATTAAAGGCCTAGGAGGGGGCAGCGGCGCGTTGGGCTCCATCGCATCGTGGCTCGGCGATACCGTTTCGGCGTCCGTGGCGGCGTTGGGTCTGGAGCCGTGCGACTTGCGCCTGCGAAAGCCGGTGCTGACCGATTCCGCCAACGTCATTAAGAGTCCGGGGTCTGACATTGCTGGTTTCTCTCAAGCGCAAGACAAGCTGCGAAGTATTCCGTTGGGCGTGACCGATCCCAAGGCGCTTTGCGAGGCGTTGGAATATCAAGTCGAACGCACCATTAGCGGCACGGTGTTCACGCTTGCGGAGATTCCTCTGCCCGGCGGCGGCTCCATCCCGCTCACCGTCGATGTCGCCACGCTGGTTGGCGCTCTGGGCGGTGGGTCGTAATGAGTATCCGCATGCGTCTGCGCGAGGAGCGCGCCCAAGCGACGGTGGAGATGGCAGTGGTTACGCCCGTTTTGCTGGTGCTGGCACTCATCGTGTACAACGTCATGATCTTTGCCAGCGCTGTCGCGCGCTTCGACCGCGTGGTGCCCGACATCGTGTTGGCGCACGCCGTGGCGTCGGAGGGGGAGGGCGACGAAAGCTCTGCCGATGCCTCGGCGACGGTTCAGACTCAAATTCTGAATGCCATGGAAGGCTATGGCTTGCAGATCGAAGTGTCGAGCGAGCAAGGCGCGGAGGCATCGGATGGTGGCCTGCTCTCCCTATCCGGTACGTTTAGGACCTACACCTGCACCATGCACTATGAGCCGTGGCCGACTTCTCTCAGCATCGCTGGCGTTACGCTGGGGGCGCCGACAACGTTGTCGCACGAGCGCGCGGTGACGGTCGATCCATGGCGTCCGGGGGTGGTCATGTGACCGCGGTCTCGTCCTACATCGCGTACGCGCGGGCGCTCAACAGGCTGGGTTGGACGCCGGCCGAGTTTGTGGTGGCGGAGTCGTTTGCCGTGCGCCTGCGCGGCATGCTGGGACGGTGTCCGGTTGCCGCCAACGGTCTGCCGCTCGTCATGGCGTTTCCACGCTGCTCTTCGGTCCATACGTGTTTTATGGCCTATCCCATCGACATCGCCTTCATCGATCGCGACGGCAATATCCTCGCGCGCTACGAAAGCGTTCGTCCTTGGCGCACGTGCTCCTGCCCCGGCGCCTGGGCCGTACTAGAGCGTCCTTCAATCATTGTTTCGATCCCTGCTCTCCAACGCGTGCCGGCTTAAGAATTGGCGACAGCGGACTTTCGTCATACGAAATTGGGTAAGATGGAGGAGAAGATGCATGGATGTTGAGATCCATCCCAACGCTAAAAAGCACCTGACGGAAAAGCAGGTGCTTAGCGCTTGGCTTGCGGTTACTGAGTGCATTCGTCGCGAGTCGAAGGACGAGCCGCCGAGATGGCTTGCGATTGGATGGCTCCCAGACGGACGAAGCGTGGAGCTTGTCGCGGTCGAGCTTGTCCGTGGGTGGCTTATCATTCATGCCTTGTCTCCAGTCCAGAAGAAATTTTGGCAGGAGATTGAACAGGCTCGGCAAAGGGGTCGATGATGGGCAAGACGTATACGGCCGCTAATGGTCAGGTTGTAACGGATGAAATGATTGACGCGTGGTGCGAGTCGTACGAGCGCGGAGAGTTTCCGGATGGCGAACACACCGTTGGTGGGATCGTGCATGGACGGCCCCCACTCTCAGGTGAGGGGACGGCAACGCTGTCAGTCAAGATTCCTCTGGGAATGAAGGAGGCCATTCGTCGACGGGCGGCTGCCGAGGGGATGACGCCAAGTGAGTTTGCCCGTGCGGCTCTGAGCGAAAAACTTCTTGCTGCCGGCTGATGTCTCTGACGTGCCGATTTATAGAACCGAGGCTGTGCTCAAAAACTTTTTTAAAATTCTCGGTTGACCGGAACGCGTCCTTGGTTATACTAATCAAGCCTTGAAACAAGGCACACCTCAAATGGCTGGGTAGCTCAGTTGGTAGAGCAGAGGACTGAAAATCCTCGTGTCAGGGGTTCGATTCCCTTCCCCGCCACCTTGAATTGACTAGGACCTCTGCAAAGGGGTCCTTTTCTTTTATGCAGCCCCCACATGGAATCGAACCCCGTGAGGGCGCGGAGCTGAGTAAACGCGTAAGCGTTTGCCAGCGCAGCTCGCAAGGCGCGTAAGCGCCGCAGCGGTCCGTCCGCGCAGCGCGCGGACGCGATTCCCTTCCCCGCCACCTTGAATTGACTAGGACCTCTGCAAAGGGGTCCTTTTCTTTTATGTAGGGTTCTGCGGAAAATGCGCCCCATTATTGAGCGATAGAACGGGACACACTTTCCGGTGCCTGCCTCCGGCGCGCGTACACACCTCGTCGCACCATTCCGAGCCCGCCCGCCCCAGACATTCCTCCCACTTTCGCGTCACTTTACAGACCGTTCGGTCGCCTGTCCGCACACGCGGGTATACTCAAAACGATACTTATCCTATGCAATACGATGCGGGTTCGACCTGCATGATCCGAAGGGGGCAGTGATGGAGAGGATACTCGGCGTTAATCTCTCTGGCTGGTTTATTCCCGAGCCTTGGGTGACCCCGTCGCTGTATGCGGCGACCGGTGCATCCAACGCGGCCGAGCTACAGGAGGCCATGGGTACCGCCGCCTATAACGAGCGCATGCGCCGCCATTACGAGACGTTTGTGAGCGAGGACGATTTTCGTCGCATGGCGCAGATCGGTCTCAATGCCGTGCGTCTGCCGGTGCCTTGGTATGCCTTTGGCTCACAGGAGTCCGATGCCTCCTACATATCGGTTGTCGATTACATCGACCGCGCGATTGAGTGGGCTGCCAAGTACGACATCCGCGTGCTGCTCGATCTGGCAACCGTGCCCGGTGGCCAGGGCGATTCCAACGATTCGCCCACCACGCCGGAGGCTGTTGCCGAGTGGCATTCGTCCACTAACGGCCGCCATGTCGCACTCGACGTGCTCGAGCGCTTGGCCGATCGCTATGGCGAGGCCGAGAGCCTGCTGGGCATTGAGCTGCTGGACACGCCGCAGATGAGCGTTCGCAAGAGCCTCTTCACCATGACGGATGGCATTCCCGCTCATTACCTGCGCAATTTCTATCGCGATGCCTACGAGCTCGTCCGTTCGTATATGCCCGAGGATAAGATCGTCGTCTTCTCGTCGTCGGGGCATCCCAGCGAGTGGAAGCATTTTATGCGCGGCGCCAAGTACAAGAACGTCTACATGGACCTTCACCTGTACCATTACCGCGACGAGTATGCGCTCGACATCACGAGCCCCCGCGGGCTGACGACGGCGATTTCGCGTAACAAGCGCGAGCTTAAAGAAGCGATTTCGACTGGGTTCCCCGTGCTGGTGGGCGAATGGTCGGGCGCGGCGATCTTTGCCAACTCGTCGGTTACGCCCGAGGGCCGCAACGCCTACGAGCGCGTGTTTATCGCCAACCAGCTGGCTTCGTTTGCGCCGGCTGCCGGTTGGTTCTTCCAAACGTGGAAGACCGAGAAGCGCATTGCAGCATGGGACGCCCGCGCGGCGCTCGGTACGCTCGAGCGCGGCATGATTGAATAGGTTGATATGACGCAAAACAGCGCCCATACGGGCAAACTCTATGTGGTCGGCACGCCCATCGGCAACCTGGGTGACCTGTCCCCGCGCGTTGGCGAGGCCTTTGCCGCTGCCGATGTCATCTGCTGCGAAGACACGCGTGTGACGTCAAAGCTGCTGATGCACCTGGGCATTTCCAAGCCGCTTGTCCGTTGCGACGAGAATGTGATCGCTAGCCGCGCTGCCGGCCTGGTCGACCGTCTGCTGGCGGGGGAGACCCTCGCCTTTGCCTCGGACGCCGGCATGCCGAGCGTGTCCGATCCCGGCCAGGCGCTGGTCGAGGCGGCGCGTGAGGCCGATGTGCCCGTCGAAGTTATTCCCGGGCCTTCTGCTTGCGTCACGGCGCTCGTTTCGTCCGGTATTCCCTGCGAGCATTTTTTCTTCGAGGGCTTTTTGGGCCGAAAGCACGGCGACCGCGTGCGCCGTTTGCAGCGCCTTGCCGTGGTGCCCGGCGCACTCATCTTCTACGAGTCTCCACATCGCATCGTGGCGACGCTCGAGGCCGTGACGGAGGTCTTTCCCCAGCGTGAGGCTGCCGTCTGCCGCGAACTCACCAAGCTGCACGAGGAGGTCTTGCGCGGGCCCGCTGCCCAGCTTGCCGAGGAGCTGCGTGCTCGCGGCGAGGTAAAGGGCGAGATCGCGCTGGTCATCGCGCCGCCGAGCGAGGATGAGGAGGTCGGTATCGTGCCGGTCGGCGCTGCGGCAGCGGATCCCGACGAGGCCCTGCGCGAGGATATCCGCGCCGCGCTCGAGGAGGGGGAGCCCGCGTCTGCGGTGGCCAAGCGCCTGTCTCAGAAGTATTCGCGCCGCAAGCGCGATGTCTATGCCATGGTGCTCGATATGCAATAGATGGAGGATATCCAGCCCTTGCGCTAGAATCATCCTCTGTATGCAACGTTTTTCTGGAGGACAAACCCCATGGATCAAAGCAAGCCTTCGTTCTTTATCACGACGCCCATCTACTACGTCAACGCCGATCCGCACCTGGGCACGGCTTATTCCACCATCATCGCCGACGTTCAGGCTCGCTATCGCCGTTCCGCCGGCTATAACGTCAAGTTCCTGACCGGCATGGACGAGCACGGCGAGAAGGTCGCCGAGGCCGCAGCCAAGCATGGCATGACGCCGCAGGAGTGGACCGATAGCCAGGCCCCGCACTTCAAGGAGCTTTGGAGCAAGCTCGAGATCTCCAACGACGACTTCATCCGCACCACCGAGCCGCGCCAGCATCATGCCGTGCAGTATCTGTGGGAGCGCATGAAGGAGTCCGGTTACCTGTATAAGGGCAGCTACGACGGTTGGTATTGCGTGCCCGACGAGACCTACTTTACCGATACGCAGGTCCAGAAGGGCGACGAGGAGTACGGCAGCGTCGGCCAGCATCTATGCCCCGACTGCCACCGTCCGCTTGAGCGCGTGCAGGAGGAGTCCTACTTCTTTAAGCTTTCCGCCTTCCAGGACAAGCTTCTCAAGCTCTATGACGAGCACCCCGACTTTGTCGAGCCTGCGTTCCGCATGAACGAGGTACGTAGCTTTGTCGAGGGCGGCCTTAACGACCTTTCCGTGAGCCGCACGAGCTTTGACTGGGGCATTCAGGTCCCGTTTGACGAGGGTCACGTGACCTACGTGTGGTTCGATGCGCTGCTCAACTATATGACGGCCGTCGGCTACGGTGTCGACACCGACGAGGCGCGTGCCGAGCTGGCCTATCGCTGGCCCGCGCAGTTCCACATCGTGGGTAAGGACATCATCCGCTTCCACTGCGTCATTTGGCCCGCCATGCTCATGGCCATCGGCGAGGCCCTGCCCGAGCACGTCTTTGCCCACGGCTTCCTGACCGTGCGCAATGCCGAGACAGGCAAGGCCGAGAAGATGTCCAAGAGCCGCGGTAACGCCATCGCTCCGCAGGACGTTATCGACATGCTGGGCGTCGAGGGCTATCGCTACTACTTCATGACCGACGTCGTTCCCGGTACCGACGGCGCCATCAGCTTCGATCGCATGGAGCAGGTCTACAACGCCGATCTGGCCAACAGCTGGGGCAACCTCATTTCGCGCTCGCTCAACATGAGCGCAAAGTACTTTGACGGCTGCGCCCCGGCTAAACCGGCGTCTGCCGACGCGTTCGATAACCCGCTGGCAAAGATTGCCGACGGTTTGGTCGAGCGCTACATGGCCAAGATGGACATGCTCGATTACGGCGGAGCCAAGGATGAGGTCATGGAGCTCATCCATGCCGCCAACCACTACATCGAGGACTCCGAGCCCTGGGCGCTTGCCAAGGACGAGGCCAAGGCTGACGAGCTGGCATTTGTGATTTACAACCTGCTCGAGGCCATCCGCATCGCCGCCCACCTGCTGATGCCGCTCATGCCCCAGACTTCTGTCGAGGCTCTGCGCCGCCTGTCCTGTGAGGGCGAGGCCGCGAGCGACGACCTCAAGGGCATTTGCGCTTGGGGCCTGCTTGCTGGTGGTCAGCCCGTCGAGAAGGGCGATCCGCTGTTCCCGCGTCTGGCGTAGAGACTTCGCGAGCGCCATATCGGCAATTTGCTGTTTAGATGTAAGGGCATGGCCGCAACGGTCCATGCCCTTTCGTTTCAAGACGCCGCCATCATGCTAAGGAGGCAACTATGACAACTTCGCCTTTGGCAAACCCCACGGCCACCAGGGAGCTGCTGGAGGAGTTTGGCCTTGCGACCAAGCATCGCCTGGGCCAGAACTTTCTAATCGACAATCATGTGATCGAGCGTATCTGCGAGCTTGCCGAGCTTGCAGGTGACGAGCGCGTACTCGAGGTGGGTCCGGGTTGCGGTACTTTGACACTTGCGTTGCTGCAGGAAGCGGCGTGCGTTACGTCCATTGAGGCCGATCCTGAGCTCGAACCGGTGCTCGACGCCCACGCCGCCGACTATGCCAACTTCCGCTTTATCATGGGCGACGCGCTCAAGGTGACGCCGGGGCAGATTGAGCAGGCTGCGGGCGGTGAGCCGACGGTATTTGTCGCGAACTTGCCCTATAACGTGGCGGCGACGATCATTTTGCAATTTTTCCAGACGATGCCGGCGCTCAAGCGCGCCGTCGTCATGGTGCAAAAGGAGGTTGCCGATCGCATTGCCGCAGTGCCGGGCAACAAGACCTATGGCGGCTATACGGCAAAGCTTGGCCTGTATGCGCAGGTAACGGGTCGCTTTGAGGTGCCGCCGCGTTGCTTTATGCCGGCGCCACACGTGGACTCGGCCGTCGTGCGCATCGACCGTGTTGACGGTGTGGTGCCCGAAGGACTCGATCGCGAATTTGTGGCCCGCGTGATTGACGCTGCATTTGCTCAGCGTCGCAAGACCATCCGCAATTCCATGAGCGCCAACGGCTTTGCCAAGGACGTGCTCGATGCCGCCTTTGAGGCTTGCGGTATCGCATCCACCACGCGCGCCGAGACGCTCGGCGTCGCCGACTTTGTGTGCCTGGCTCGGGAGCTTTCCCATGACGCTTAATGCCGAACGCGTGACGTTTACCAAGAAAAAGAAGACGGTTGCTTGTCCCGTACCCTTGGCACCGCTTGCCGACACGCATGCGCATCTGCTTTCGTTCTGGGGCAAGGATGTGCCCGAGGCACTCGTGCGTGCCAAGGCGGCAGGCATCGACCTGTTGGTGACGGTCTTCGACCCCATCGCCGACAAGCGCAGCGTGACGGACTATAGCGACTGGCTCGTGCGCGAAATTCTGCCGATGCAGGATATCCCGCAGATCAAGTATCTTGCCGGCGTGCATCCGTATGGCGCGCCGGACTATACCGACGACATTCACGCGCAGGTTGTTGCTGCGCTTGATGACCCTTTGTGCGCCGGTATTGGCGAGATCGGTCTGGACTACCACATGGATTACGACGACGACATCGCGCCGGCGCCCCACAGCGTGCAGATTGACTGCATGGCACGCCAGCTCGAGCTTGCCGTGTGCCGTAACGTGCCGGTGGAGCTGCATCTGCGTCACGAAGACATGGACCAGGAGCGTACCTCGCACGTGGACGCCTACAACGTGCTTCGTGAGGTGGGCGTGCCCCAGGCCGGTTGTGTGCTGCACTGTTTTGGCGAGGACCGCGCCACGATGGAGCGCTTTGTGGAGCTGGGCTGCTATATCGCCTATGGTGGTGCGGCCACCTTTAAGCGCAACGACGACGTGCGCGAGGCATTTGCGGCAACCCCACTCGATCGAATTTTGTTCGAGACGGATTGCCCGTATATGGCTCCGGAGCCCATCCGCGGTCTTGAATGCGAGCCCGCAATGATCTCCATTACGGCAAACGCGCTGGTTAACGACCGTGTCGATCGCACTGGTGAGGACGCCGAAACAATCGCGCATGCCGCTTGGGAAAATGCCTGCAAACTTTTTCAAAAATAGTTCTTGCGTTCGCGGTGGCGCTCCGTTATTCTAATTCCTGCACGCGGGCGTGGCGGAATTGGCAGACGCGTACGGTTCAGGTCCGTATGGGGGCAACCCCATGAAGGTTCAAGTCCTTTCGCCCGCACCATTAAATGAAAGAGCTCCCAGCAATGGGGGCTTTTTTGTTATGGGCCCATCGCGGGGACTTGAACCTGCGAAGGAGCGAGCGTAAAGAAAACGCGGAGCGTTTTTAGCGAGTTGACGAGTCCGCCGGCAGGCGGTCGAAGCCGGTGCGGATCCACGAAGCGGATACGCGGACGTCCTTTCGCCCGCACCATTGATTGAAAGAGCTCCCAGCAATGGGAGCTTTTTTGTTATGCACGATCTCCTTGGACGGGTATCCTAATGCCAACGTGTGCCTATCAGAGGAGAGACCATGCTATTTTCCGGTATCATCGCCGCCCTTACCAGCCTTTTGATTCCCATCATCATCCTGTTGTTGCTGCTCCCCAACGCCTGCTACGTCGTTGAGCAGCAGCACGCCGTAATCATCGAGCGCTTGGGTAAGTTCAATCGTATCGTCAACGCGGGCTTCCACGTGAAGGTGCCCGTGATTGACCGCAAGGCCGCCACGGTGAGTCTGCGCACCATGAAAAATGGTTTTGGCATCGACGTTAAGACCCAGGACAATGTGACCATTGGCCTTGAGGTCTCTGCTCAGTACCACGTGAGCTATGACATGGGTGCTGGCCCGGCGGATTCGGGCATCTACAAGAGCTACTACATGCTGCAGGAGCCCGTCGACCAGATGCGCGACTTCATCACCGACGCCCTGCGCTCCTCCATCCCCGTCTACACGCTCGATGAGGTCTTTGCCAAGAAGGATGACATCGCCAAAGATGTCAACGCTACTGTTTCCGAGCAGATGGCCGCCTACGGCTTCACCCTCGTGTCGACGCTCATCACCAAAATCGCACTGCCGACCGAGGTTGAGAACTCCATGAACGACATCAACGCTGCCCAGCGCAAGCGCGCTGCCGCGCAGGAGCTCGCCGAGGCCGACCGCATCAAGCGCGTCACCGAGGCGACCGCCGAGGCCGAGGCTATGGAAAAGGCGGGCGAGGGCATCGCCAACCAGCGCAAGGCCATCGCGCTGGGTATCAAAGATTCGCTCGAGATCATCCAGGAGACGGGTGTCGGCAATGACGAGGCCAACCAACTGTTCATGTTTACGCAGTGGTCCGAGATGATGACGGAGTTCGCTCGCACGGGTAAAACCTCGACGGTCGTGCTGCCGAGCGACTTTTCGCAGTCGGCCTCGATGTTCGAGCAGATGCTGGCCGCCGGCAAAGTTCAAAACGATTCGAAGGAGTAGGCGCGCGTGAAATACACCGTCGTTTGCGTCGGTAAGCTCAAGGAGCGCTTTTGGAAGGACGCGTGCGCTGAGTACACCAAGCGCCTAGGTGCCTATGCCAAGGTGGATATCCGCGAGGTGGCCGATATCGACCCGGCTAAGGCGGGCGGCGTGGATGCCGCGCGCGACAAGGAGGGGGCGGCGATTCTTGCCGCCTTGCCATCTCGAGCGCATGTGATCCTGCTGGCTATCGAGGGCAAGGAGCGCTCGAGCGAGGAGCTCTCGGCGAGGCTCGACGATCTTATGCTGCGAGGCAGCAGCGACATTGCCTTTGTAATCGGCGGTTCGGACGGCGTGAGTGATGAGGTGCGCGCCCGCGCCGACGAGATGCTCAGCTTTGGACGCATTACCTTGCCGCATAACCTGGCGCGTGTGGTGCTGCTAGAGCAGATTTACCGTGCCTGCAAGATCAGTCGTGGCGAGCCGTATCACAAATAGGTCGGCAATACGAAACAATGGCGTGGGACAATACCTTTCGTTTTGAGGAATGTGTCTGAAAGGACTATGTGATATGAAGATTGGATTTGTCGGTTTTGGCAATATGGCGAGCGCTATGGCAGATGGCTGGATCGCTGCCGGTGTAGCTGCGAGCGATATGTGCGCCTGTGCGGGTCGCTACGACGCGCTGGTTGAGCGCTGTGAGGTGCGTGGGATGGCCGCTTGCCACGATGCCGCCGAGGTTGTCGCCGCATCCGATATCGTGGTCGCTGCGGTCAAGCCGTACATGATCGAGAAGGTATTTGCCCCGCTCAAGGATGCTCTTGCCAAAAAGGTCGTTCTGTCGGTTGCCTGGACTTGGGACAGTGCCAAGTGGGAGCAGGTCCTGCCGGGCGTCGCGCATATCTCGACGGTGCCCAACACGCCGGTTTCGGTGGGCGAGGGTGTCATCGCCTGCGAGAAGTCCTCTACGCTCAACGGCGAGCAGCGTGCTGTTGTGCTCGACCTGCTCGGTAAGCTTGGCGCTGTCGTCGAGCTCGATACGAGCCTGCTGTTTGTGGGCGGCACCGTGGGCGGTTGCGCTCCGGCATTCGTCGCCATGGCGATCGAGGCCCTGGGCGATGCGGCGGTCAAGCACGGTATCCCGCGTGCCGATGCCTATCGCATTGTGAGCCAGATGGTGCTGGGTACGGCAAAGCTGCAGCTCGCAACCGGTCAGCATCCTGCAGCGATGAAGGATGCCGTGTGCTCGCCCGGCGGTGCCACCATCAAGGGCGTCGTTGCGCTCGAGGACGCCGGCATGCGCAGCGCCCTAGTCAAGGCAATCGACGCAACCCTCCAGTAAACCGACCAAAAAGGGACAGGTTTATGTTGGCAGGTTTTTCCTGCGGTTTTGTCCTTTTAGCGAAAAGCGCCCCGCAACTGGTTCAATTCCAGTTGCGGGGCGCTTGCGTTTGCCCAGAGAAAACCGACCAAAATAAACCTGTCCCTTTTTGGCAGGTTAGTCCCAGAAGCTGTCTTCTTCGTCCTCGGACTTGGGGCCGCGGTCGACATACATCTTATGGGTGCGCTTCTCCATTACAAAGGCAAGAATCGCAAACAGCAGGATGCCGCCGGCGAAAAGGATGGCAAAACCGGTGCGGGTGCCAAACAAAAAGGAAAAAACTGCGTCCATTGGGTGCCTTCTTGCGTAGTTGAGTTGGGTCGTAAACGCTCATAAGTATATACTTGCCCATACATGTACAAGGTTGCAACCTAAATGGAATGTATATCGCCGGAGGATCTAATGCTTGATATCAAGTTTGTTCGCGAGAACCCCGATGCCATCGATGTCGCCATGGCTAACCGCCAGACGTCTTGGGATCGCGAGAAGTTCTTTGAGCTCGACGACGAGCGTCGTGCCGTCATCACCGAGGTCGAGGAACTTCAAGCCACGCGCAACGCCGAGTCCAAGAAGATCGGCGCCCTGATGAAGGAGGGCAAGAAGGACGAGGCCGAGGCCGCCAAGGAGGCCGTGCGCGCCGTCAACGAGAAGATTGACGGTCTGGCCGAGCGCCGTACTGCTCTCGAGCAGGAGCAGTACGACTTCATGGCTCACCTGCCCAACATTCCTTGCGAGGCCACGCCGTACGGCAAGGACGAGGACGAGAACATCGAGCGCCGTCGTTGGGGCACCCCGCGCGAGTTCGACTTCGACTTTAAGCCGCACTGGGATCTGGGTACCGACCTCGACATCCTCGACTTCGAGCGCGGCAACAAGCTCTCCGGCAGCCGTTTCACCGTTCTCGGTGGCGCCGGCGCCCGTCTGGAGCGCGCCCTCATCAACTTCTTCCTCGATACGCACACCAGTCGTGGCTTTAAGGAGTGGTGGCCGCCCATCGTCGTCAAGCGTCAGACCATGTTCGGCACGGGCCAGCTGCCCAAGTTTGAGGACGACGCCTATCACGTCTCGGGCGACAACTTCCTGATCCCCACCGCCGAGGTCGTGCTCACCAACCTGCACGCCGGTGAGGTCCTCGACGCCGATACCCTGCCGCGCCGCTACACCGCCTTCACCCCCTGCTTCCGCGAGGAGGCCGGCTCCGCTGGTCGCGATACCCGCGGCATCATTCGCCAGCACGAGTTCGACAAGGTCGAGATGGTCAAGTTTGCCAAGCCGGAGGAGTCCGACGAGGAGCTCGAGAGCATGACCGCCGAGGCCGAGTTCCTGCTGCAGCAGCTGGGTCTTCCGTATCGCGTGATTAGCCTGTGCACCGGCGACCTGGGCTTCTCCGCCCGTCAGACCTACGACGTCGAGGTCTGGCTGCCGAGCTACAACGCCTACAAGGAGATCAGCTCCTGCTCCAACTGCGGTGACTTCCAGGCCCGTCGCGCCAACATCAAGTATCGCGACCCCGAGAACTTCAAGGGTTCGCGCTATCTGCACACCCTCAACGGTTCCGGTCTGCCGGCTGGCCGTACCATGGCAGCCATTCTGGAGAACTACCAGAACGCTGACGGCACCATCACGATCCCCGAGGTTCTGCGTCCCTACATGGGCGGCCTCGAGAAGATCGAGCCGGTCGCGTAGATTGGCTGCATAAGCGATTTGCTAGGGCACTCCTTTTTGGGGTGCCCTTTTTGTGTGCGGCCATACCATGCTGTGCGGACAGCTCAATAGAAAACACACGAACAACTGTTCTGTATACAGCCATCTACCTGCTATGCTTTTGCTAAATAAGAGCGAGAGAAAGGGGACGCGATGGAGCTGTTTGATGATCGGGTGGTTTTGTTTGAGAGCGACGAGGGCGGGGAGTACCTGCTTGTGACGTGTGAGCCGTCTGGCATGGGTGGCCTGGTGGTTCGACAGACGAGCGAGGGGCCGTTGACGCAATGGTGCTACGAGGAGTCGCCTCATGTGGTTGAGGCGTTTGTGGCGCACGAGGGGCTTGTGGCCCTAGAGCATTTCTATGGGGTCCAGACATCTAATCAGGTTGCTCGCATGTTGAGCATCTCGTTTGCCGATTATGATTGTGCCCAGCGGGTGAGATCGCTCCTGAGGGAACTTGATGCTAAGTTTGACGTGATCGAAAAGCCAATCGATCGTACGGGGAATGGCGGTATATGCGGAGCAGCATGACAAGACTGCGTTCCACAAAAAAGTTTGAAATTGTGCTTGACTCCAATAAGCTAAAGTGGTTTTATATGTCTTGCGCTGCGGCGTTACCTCAGCTGGATAGAGGGTCTGACTACGAATCAGAACGTCATAGGTTCGAATCCTATACGCCGCACCAATTGACTTTAAAGCTCCCGGCAACGGGGGCTTTTCTTATATGGGAGCATTGCGGAGATTCGAACCTCGGTCGAGGCGCGGGCGTCAAGAAAACGCGGAGCGTTTTTAGCCCGCGGGCGAGTCCGCCGGCAGGCGGGCGAAGCCGGTGCGGATCCGCGAAGCGGATGCGCGGAATCCTATACGCCGCACCAATTGAAATTGAAAGCCTCCGGCAACGGGGGCTTTTCTTTTATGGCAACACCGCATGGATTCGAACCTCGGTCGAGGCACGAACAACTTAATGGTTGATTTTCAATCTCAGCGCAACAGCCTGAACGGACCCCGCGTTTCCGCAG
>NZ_QSKB01000032.1:0-28299 GCF_003469085.1 Collinsella sp. AM29-10AC | reverse complement strand
CCTCCCTTTTCTCGAACCTTAATTTCAAAGTCCAAGAAATGGGATGCAGTTCATCTGCACCAAGGTGGTGCAAACATACCTGTCCCCGATGCACCAAGAAGGTGCAAAGCAGTCCGTCCCCAATGCCCCAATTACTTGGAGAGCTTGTCGACGACGCGTTCGATCTCGGCGAGCTTGGCGGCTTTGAGGTCTTCGTCGCCCGATTCGATTGCCGAAGTCACGCAGCCCTCGATATGCGCCTTGAGCACGTCGGCGTTGATGCGCGCAATGAGCGCCTGCGTTGCCATGAGCTGCGTGGAAATATCGACGCAGTAGCGGTCCTCCTCGACCATCCGCAGGATGCCGTCGATCTGACCGCGTGCCGTCTTGAGCATGCGGGTCACCGATTTATGGTCTGCCATCATGGCGGGTCCTCGTTTCTGGTCGGGGTACGCGTGGGTCGTTACGCGGCGGTTACGGACAGGGCGTGGAACTTCTCGCCGGCGCCCTCGACGGCGGCGGCGAGCTGCTCGGCGGTCACGGTGTCGGCGCACTCCACCTGGACGGTCTGGGTCTCGTGATCGGCGTCGGCGTCGGTCACGCCGGCCACGTTGAGCAGTGCCGTCTCGACAGTAGCGTCGCAGTGACCGCACATAAGGCCCGAAGTCTTAATCGTGTAACGCATTGGTATTCCTCTCTGTTGTGTCGGCTTTCCCAAGCACCCGACCTTGACCTTCAAGCCGTCGCTCGCGTACCAAAGTACGCGTCGCTCCTCTTTCAGGTCAATCTCGGGCACCTGGAAAACCCGTTCTAAATGGACTTAATGGTGAGCCTATTTTGCCACTTTAGGCTTAAAGGATTTCAGGCGCAGCGCATTGCTTACGACGCAGACACTCGATAGGCTCATGGCCGCGGCGCCGAACATCGGCGAGAGCTGCCAACCGGTGAGGGGGAAGAACACGCCCGCCGCCAGCGGAATGCCGATGCCGTTGTAGAACAGCGCCCAGAACAGGTCCTGCTTGATGTTGCGGATTGTGGCACGTGACAGCTCGATGGCGCGCGCAGCATCCATGAGGTCGCTGCGCATGAGCACCACATCTGCCCCTTCTTTGGCGATGTCGGCGCCGGTGCCGATCGCAAGGCCCACGTCGGCGCGCGCCAGGGCGGGGGAGTCGTTGATGCCGTCGCCCACCATGGCGACCTTGCCGCCCGCATCCTGCAGCTCGCGCACGTGGCGTTCCTTGTCGGCGGGGAGGACGTCGGCGATGACCTGTTCGCTGCTCAGCCCCACGCGGCGGGCGATGGCCTCGGCCGTCACGCGGTTGTCGCCGGTGAGCATGCGCACGTCGACGCCGAGCTTGCGCAGCGCGGCGATGGCCCCGGCGCTCGTCTCTTTGACCTCGTCAGCCACGGCGATGGTGCCGATAAGCTCGCCGTTCTTGGCAAAGAACAGCGGTGTTTTGCCCTCGGCGGCAAATTGCTCGGCAAGACCCGCGGGCACGGTAACGCCCAACTCGTCCATCAGGCGTACGTTGCCGGCTGCAATGGCGTTTTGTCCCTCGCGCGCCGTAACGCCTCGTCCAGGCACGGCGGCAAAGTCCTCGACCATGCGCGCGACGATTCCGCGCGACTCGCACTCGGCCATAATCGCCTCGGCCAGCGGGTGCTCGCTCGAGCGCTCCAACGCGGCGGCCAGCTTGAGCAGCGCCTTTTCGCTCATGGCGGGCGAGCCGTCAACGCGCGTGGCCACCACAATGTCGGTCACGGCCGGCTTGCCGCGGGTGACCGTGCCCGTCTTATCGAGCACCACGGTGCCCACGCTGCGCAGATTCTCCAGCGCCTCGGCGCTCTTAAACAGAATGCCCATCTCGGCGCCCTTGCCGGTGCCCACCATAATGGCGACGGGCGTGGCCAGACCCAGTGCGCACGGACAGCTGATCACCAGCACGGCCACGGCGGAGGTGAGCGCCTCGTTGATGCTGCCGGTCAGTGCCATCCACGCCGCAAAGGTCACGGCCGAAATCACGAACACCACGGGCACAAACACGCCGGCGACCTTATCGGCCATGCGGGCGATGGGCGCCTTGGTGGCGTTGGCGTCCTCGACGAGCTGGATGATTTTGGCGAGCGACGTGTCGGCGCCCACGCGCGTGGCACGGAAGGTAAACGATCCGGTGCGGTTGACCGTGGCGGCGTTGACGGTGTTGCCGGCGACCTTTTCCACGGGGATGGACTCGCCGGTGAGCGCACTCTCGTCCACGGCCGAGCTGCCCTCGAGCACCACGCCATCGACGGGGATGGACTCGCCGGGGCGCACGCGCAGGACCTGGCCGGGAAGGATGCTGTCGACGTCGACGGTGGTTTCGGTACCGTCGTCGGCAACGACGGTCGCGGTCTTGGGCGCCAGGTCGATCAGCGCCTCGATGGCGCCGCCGGTTTTGGACTTGCTGCGCGTCTCAAGGTATTTGCCCACGGTGACGAGCGACAGGATCGTGCCCGCACTCTCAAAATACAGGTTGTCCATGCCCGTCATCATGGCCTCGTGCACCTGACCTGTGGCCAGCTGGTCGGCCATGATAAACATGGCATAGAGCGACCAAGCGATGGAGGCGGTGGCGCCGACGGCGATGAGAGCGTCCATGGTGGGCGCGCCGTGCACGAGTGATTTGAAGCCGTTGATAAAGTATGCGTCGTTGACGTAGACGATGGGGATGAGCAGGACAAGCTCGGTGAGGGCGAGCGTCATGCTGTGGATGTGGTCGGTGAAGATGCTGGGCAGCGGCCAGCCGAGCATGTGTCCCATGCCTATGTAGAACAGCGGAATGAGAAAGATGATTGAGATGATGAGACGGGTGCGCATGGCGGAGGCAGTGGCCTCTAGCTTTTTGGTGGGCGATTCCATATGGGTGGCGCCGGATCTGGCTTGCGTGCTGCCGTTTGAGCCGGCGGCACCGGTGCCCGCATCGACGGGCGAGGCCGAGTAGCCTGCGCGGTCGACAGCGGTGCAGATATCGTCGGGGGAGACCTGCGCGGGGTCGTAGTCGACCATCATGGAACCGGCGAGTAGGTTGACCGCGACGCTTTGGACGCCGTCGAGCTTGCTCACGGCACGGTCCACGTGCGCCTGACAGGCGGCGCATGTCATGCCGCCCACATCGAACTTATCTTGAGCCATGGCTTCTCCTTTCTGTGGCGTAGTGTTTGAATTGTTAACCTGCCGATACTATACACCCATACCCCCTGGGGGTGTCCAGTGGAGATGAGAATGTATGACATTTCGCTACAGATGCGGGTGGCTGCTCAATCGTTGGCAGCTCATGTCAAACATCTCGATCTGTAACATCTAGCGGGGAAAATGACCTCTAACTGTTACAGATCGAGATTATGTTTTGCGATGTTTGAGTTCGTCTCAATCTGTAACGTGTAGACCCGGTTTTGTCTCGTAACTGTTACAGATTGAGACAATCGGCCCAGACCCGCCCCGTCATCTGTGGTTTACGTGGGGGCATGCGAAGCGCGGGTATACTAACCGGCGGCGAATCTGCTCCATCGCTTAGGGCCGCTGCGTCTGGACGGCGCGTGATAGGGCTGCCAAAGCGATCGCCAGCGTGCTGAGCAACGTCCTCTCTGTGCGCACCTGTTTTGTATGTATTAGCGCACTACCAAGCACGCCCCGCGCGGCTGCATGCCGTGCCCATAACGCGTGCAGATAAGGAACAACAACATATGCGTAATTCTGTATCTGACGTCACGGACGCCGAGATTCTGGACGAGACCCGCGAGGCCATGACCCAGGCTGCCTTCGATGCTGCCGACGAGGCCAATGCTGCCCAGGCCGTCGAGTCCGCGACCGAGAACCTGCCCGCCTTTGACGAGCTGGGACTTTCGGACGAGATGCTTCGTGCCATCGAGAACCTGGGCTACACGGCGCCCACGCCCGTGCAGGCCGGCTCGATCCCCGTGGTGCTCGAGGGCCGCGACCTGCTTGCCGCCGCTCAGACCGGCACCGGCAAGACGGCCGCCTTCTTGCTGCCGACCATGAACAATCTGGAGCACATTGCTCCGCCCAAGCCCGTGCGCGAGCGCGGCGGCCGCAACCGCCGTCGCGGCGCCAAGAAGCCCGAGGGCAACGGCCGCGGCCCCGTGATGCTCGTCATTACCCCCACGCGCGAGCTCGCACAGCAGATCGACGAGGTCGCCAGCAAGATTGCCGACGTCACCGGCCATGTTGCCGTGACCGTCGTGGGCGGCGTGAGCTACAAGCCGCAGACCGCGGCGCTCAAGTACGGCTGCGACATTCTGGTCGCCACGCCGGGCCGTCTGGTCGATCTGATCGAGCAGGGCGCTTGCCACCTGGACGAGGTCAAGGTGCTGGTGCTGGACGAGGCCGACCGCATGCTCGACATGGGCTTTTTGCCCGCCGTCCGCCGCATCGTGCGCGAGACGCCGGCCGAGCGCCAGACGCTGCTGTTCTCGGCCACGCTCGACGAGGAGGCCGTGGGCGAGATCACCGACCTGGTGAGCGATCCGGCCCGCGTGGAGATCGCGCCTGCCACGTCGACCGCCGACACCGTCGACCAGTTTGTGTTCCCGGTGTCCATCGAGGCCAAGAACAACCTGCTGCCCGAGTTCCTCAAAAAGGAGGGCCCGGAGCGCACTATCGTCTTTATGCGCACCAAGCACCGCGCCGACAGCTGCTGCCGTCGTCTGGAGCGTAAGGGCATCAAGGCCGCCGCAATCCACGGCAACCGCAGCCAGGCCCAGCGCGAGCGCGCGCTCTCGGCTTTCCGCGACGGCACCGTCGACGTGCTGGTGGCGACCGACGTCCTCGCTCGCGGCATCGACATCAGCGATGTGCGCTACGTCGTGAACTTTGACGTGCCGGCAGAGCCGACCGACTACATCCACCGCATTGGCCGCACGGGCCGCGCCGGCGAGCTGGGCTGGGCCATCACGTTTGTGACCGAGCAGGACGTCGATGAGTTCTACGAGATCGAGAAGCTCATGGACAAGACCGCCGACATCTACGAGGCCGGCGACCTGCACGTGGGCCCCAATCCGCCCGCGGTTGATCCCGAGCGCGACCCTGCAGCCTTTAAGGTGAAGAAGAAGACCAAGCGCGGCAAGTCCAAGAGCAAGAAGAAGCTTGAGCAGGCACGTCGCGACGGCAAGCGCAACGGCGACGATTACGGTGATGTGGCCGGTCGTTCCAACCGCGGTCGCGATGAGCGTCGCGGCGACGGCGAGCGTCCGAGCCGTCCCAAGCGCGGCGGCAAGGCCCGCGTGCGCGAGGGCGTTCAGGCTCGCGTAGACGAGGCTGTTGAGAGCGTGGCCCGCGAGGTGGCTGCCGAGGAGCGCGGCGGTGCTGCCGCCGTCGAGCAGGCCCCGCGCGGTAACCGTGCCGAGCGTCGTGCCAAGCAGTTCCAGGGCGAGGCACATCGTCGTCGCCGCGAGGACGAGGACCGCGGCGGTCGTCGCCGTGTTGAGCGCGAGGACGAGGGCCGTGGTTCGCGCGGCGGCAAGCGCGGTGCGGGCGACCGCCGTCGTTCCGGTCGTGATGACGAGCGCGGTGGCCGTGATGAGCGTCGCGGCGGCGAGGGTCGCGGTGAGCGAGGTGCCCGTGGCGGTGAGTCCCGCGGCGGCAAGCGCTTTGAAGAGCGCGGTAGCCGCGGCAGCGAGCGTCGCGAGGGCGCTCGCAGCAATGGCGGCCGCGGCGGCGCTGGTCGTTCTAACGAGTCGCGCGATCGTCGTGACCCGCGTGCCAGCCGCGATCGTCGCGATGACTGGCGCAACTACGACGATACCCGCGAGGAGCGTCGTGGCGGCTATCGTGGCGGGCGTGGCGGCAACCAGGCCGGCTCCCGCGGCGGCCGCGCCGGCGGTCGCGATAACCGTGGCAGCTATGGCAACAGCCGTGGCGGCAAGCGCGGCGGCAGCTCCCGTCGTCCCGGTGACGGCGGCGGCAAGCGCAAATAACGCACGCATCGCCCGCTAGAGCGAGGTGAACCAAGGGCCCCGAGCAACTACGCTCGGGGCCCTTTTTGTTTGCCGTATCCGATCGCTAGTTCAAATGTGATTTCCTCGGGAATGCATCTAGAGGATGCCGTGGGCCTGTTTCCTACCATGCGGCAATGGGTCCCATGGGGTGCGCCGTGCATTTTTTGGAGTATTCTGCAGTTCGAGTTGTCTGCATATGATTTGACGTCGCCAACGGTGGCCTTCGGATATCCCTAGCGAGCGTTCTGAGTCAGATTTCGTCGTTTTCCGGAGCAGGGGCGCGTCATTCTCGCCATGTCGGGACTTAAAATGATACGGCGCCCTACAGTTTTGCCCATCCGCGGCGGTGCTGGCGCGGTCACGTTGCAGAATACTCCGTTTTTTGCACGGGCCAGGATGGGGTACCTTGGGAGAACACGGCGGTATCCCGTAAATATATACAATCTGTACCGTAATTTATACAAAACGAAGAGGCAGGCAGCGTAGGGTTGGTGCATTGGGGTGCTTGGTGCGCCAAAATGGGGACCCCACGTGCCGTATACTCTGGCTGGATGTGAAAACGGCTTGACGCGTTGCTGAGCGTAGGGGGAGGGTGTCTAGATGAGCGTATTTGAAATTGTGTTTAGTCCGACGGGTGGAACGGAGAAGGTGTCTTGCCTTGTGGCTGGAGCGCTGGACAAGAATACCGTTACCGTCGATCTGACCGATAGCGGGTTGGATTTCCACGAGGTCTCGATGACGAAGGACGACGTGGCTGTTATCTCCGTGCCAGCGTATGCCGGCAGAGTCCCTGCCGTGGCGGTCGACCGACTGAACATGGTTCACGGCAACGGAGCGCGGGCCGTTCTGGTGTGCGTCTACGGAAACCGCGCGTTTGAGGACACGCTCGTAGAGCTGGAGGACGTTGCGAAGCATGCGGGATTCCGGGTAATCGCGGCAGTTGCAGCCATTGCAGAACATTCCATTGCGCGACAGTTTGCTGCCGGTCGTCCGGATGTGCAGGATGCGGCGCAGCTCGCAGAGTTTGCGCAGCAAATTCAGCAAAAGCTGTTGGCTGAGGATACATCCGAGCCCTCTATTCCCGGCAATCGTCCTTACAAACAAGCCAGAGGTCACCGCATGGCACCTGAGGCAACAGAGGATTGCGTCTCCTGCGGTGCATGCGCCGCGGCGTGCCCCGTTTGTGCTATCGACAAGGGTGACCCCAAACGAGCAGCTGGCGAGGCGTGCATCTCCTGCATGCGCTGCATTGCCGTATGCCCGCGAGGCGCTCGTAAGCTTGATCCCAACAAGCTATCCGCTGTTTCCCAGATGCTGAGCAAGGTTTGCGTCGTGCGGAAGGAATGCGAGCTCTTTGTCTAGCGCATACGAAATTGGTGCAATGGGGCCAGGTTAATCTGCACCAACCTGGTGCAAACAAACCTGTCCCCAATGCACCAGAGTGAGGAGTGTCCCCGAGTGCCGGCAGAAAAGGAACGTCCCCAAGTGCTGCCTAAATACCGTTTATCGAAGAAAAAATACCGCTCACCGGTCATAATGACTATTCTGGCTTTGGGCTTGTCTACAATAGCTCCCGTAAAAAGAAATGCGGAAGGTTACCGAGTCCCTCGGACGTGGGCCTAACCAAAGTCTTTGAACGGATGCGTCTCTATGGACGCATTCGCTTGATTTTGGTTGGGCTATATTTATGAAGGGACATGCCACCATGGGTTTCTTTTCTCGCCTGATGGGCGGTTCGGATGAGCAGAAGACTGCATCTTCCGAGTTCGAAATCCTCGCTCCCGTTTCCGGCGAGCTTGTTCATCTGGAAAAAACCAATGACCCCGCTTTTAGCAGCCGTGCCGTGGGCGATGGCGTTGCCGTGGTTCCCCAAGAGGGAACGGTGTGCGCTCCTGTTTCCGGTACCGTCGCGGCGCTGTTCCCGACCGAGCATGCACTGGGCATCATGTCCGACGACAGCTCTGCTCAGGTGATGCTGCATATCGGAATCGACACTGTTAAACTTGAGGGCAAGGGCTTCCATGCGCTTGTTGCCCAGGGTGACCATGTCGACGCGGGCCAGCCCCTCGTTGAGGTCGATTTTGACGCGGTCCGCGCCGCCGGCTTCGATCCCACGGTCTTCGTTATTGTATGCGAGCGTTCGGAGAACTCGACTCTTCGTGAGCACGCTTCCGGCCCTGTTGCTGTTAAAGAGCCTGTCGTCTGGCTTTCCGAGTAAATTCTTTTGGTGGGTACCGTGGTTATCAAGCGAGTTTTCAACAATAACGTCGCAATGGTCACTTCGGACGATGGCTCCGAGCTCATTGTCATCGGTCGAGGCCTCTGCTTTGGCCGTCATGCCGGCGACGCTATCGATGAAGCATCGGTCGAAAAGACCTATGCGCTGCAGGAGGGCACTTCTCAGGATTCGCGTACGATTGACCGCTTGGCACATCTTTTGGAGTCTATTCCCACCGTCAACCTCGTGATTTCCGAGGACATTGTTCAGATGCTCCGTCGAGAGCTCAATGTTGATGTCAACGACAAGATTCTCATTGCTCTTGCAGACCATATCAGCCTTGCTTTGGAGCGCGAGCGCAAGGGCGTCCCCTGCGAGAATCCGTTGCTGCTCGAGATCCAGCAGTTCTATCGCAAGGAGTATGCGCTTGCGGGCCGTGCGCTGCAGATTGTCAAGGAGTATATGGGCATCCAGATGAGCGAAGAAGAGCAGGGTTTTATTACGCTGCATATCGTCAACGCCACCATGCCGCAACGCTCCGACCGTCTCATCATCTCGGTCCAGCTTGTTCGCGACGTGCTCGCGATTGTTTCCGAGCGCTATGCTACGACCCTCGATGACACCTCGCTGCCCTATGAGCGTTTCGTCCGCCACCTGCAGTTTTTCGCGCAGCGAGCGCTCGATCCTGCGGCCGGGCAAATCAATGGCGACGCGCTGTTCCGAATCGATGAAACGGCGTATCCGTGCGCATTCTCGTGCGCGGACGCCATAGCCGCCCACTTGTCGTCTACCTATAACGTTGTCGTTACCAATGCCGAGAAGAGTTATCTCGCGTACCACATTGTTAACCTGCTTGGAGAACCTGGTCTCTAGGCATAACGTGCCCACACATCGATTGATATAAGGCAGGGCTTATGGCCTTGTCCAGGGCACATCTGTCTCAATTTGCGGAAAAGGAAGGGGAGTACCGCTATGACCGCAAAAAAGAAGTTCAATTTCAAAGCGCCGTTGGAGGTGTTCGCGAAGTCAATCGTTCAGCCGATGATGTATCTCTCGGTTGCCGGCATTCTGCTCATCGTGGGCATTATTCTGACCAACAAGACCATCTGCGCCGTGATCCCTGTGCTGGGCTCCGGTCCGTTCCAGCTTGTGGGCGCCGTTGTCTATCAGTCGCTGATGTTTATCATCAACAACCTCTCGATTTTGTTCTGCGTGGGCATCGCCGGCGCCATGGCAAAGAAGAACAAGGGCCATGCTTCGCTGATTGCCCTGATGTCGTTCTTCCTGTTCCTGCAGGCTAACAACATCGTGCTCAACGCCACCGGCTCTCTTGCCGAAGCGAGCGGCATGCTCGGTCTTACCGGAACCGGCCAGGCCACCGTTATGGGCATTCAGGTGCTCGATACCGGCGTGTTTGGCGGCATCATTCTTGGTTGCATCACCGGTGCCGTGTTCAACAAGTACTCGAACAAGCAGTTCCCCATTGCCCTTTCGATGTTCTCGGGCGTTCGCTTCCCGTTCCTGATCATGATCATCATCTCCTGGATCATGGGCGCTGGCTTCTGCATCGTTTGGCCTCCGGTTCAGGGCGCCATCTCCTCCGTTGCCGGCATCATTAAGGAGTCGGGCAACATCGGTCTGTTTATCTACGGCATGCTCAACAAGCTGCTCGTTCCCACCGGCCTGCACCACCTCATCTACACCCCGTTCCAGTTCTCCGATGTGGGCGGCACCCTTACGCTGGGTGATCAGGTTATCGCCGGCGCCTATCCCATCCGTGTTGCCGAGATGGCGATGACGGGCCAGCCCTTCTCCGATAGCACGTATTTCAACAGCTACACCTTCAACAACCTGTGGCCCTACATCGGTATCGGTCTCGCCTTTATCTTCACCGCTTACAAGGGGAACAAGGATAAGACCAAGGCCGTTATCATCCCGCTGATCATCACCGCCGTGCTTTCCTGCGTCACCGAGCCCATGGACTTCCTCTTTGTCTTTGCCGCTCCCGTGCTCTTTGTCGTTCACTCGGTTCTTTCCGGTATCTTCCTGGTCCTGCTCAAGGTCCTCTCCGTGCCCGCTTCGACTGCAGGCGGCATCATCAACATCGTGGTTTCCAACCTGGTCCTCGGTGTCGATAAGACCAACTGGCCGGTCATGCTGGTGCTTGGAGTCGTCAACGCCGCTCTGTACTTCTTCCTCTTCACCTTCCTTATCAAGAAGCTCAACCTCCACACGCCTGGTCGCGAGGAAGAGTCCGAGCTTGCTGAGTCCGTTGCCGAGGGCGAGGCCGCCGCGTCTGTCGCGGTGAAGCAGGGCGCTGTTGCCGCGGCCCCCGCAGAGGGCGTCGATGCAGGTATTGCCGACCTGGTCGCAGGTCTTGGCGGCAAGGACAACATCGAGGAGCTCGAGAACTGCTTTACGCGTCTCCGCGTGAACGTTAAGAACCCGGACCTCATCAATGAGGACCTCATCAACCATGTGCCCAACAGCGGCATCAACCGCAACGGCAATAATATCCAGATCATCTTTGGCATGAAGGTCGCCGAGATGCGCGACAAGGTCGAAAACGCAATTGAGAAGGAGCAGTAAACAATGATCATTACTCTGTGTGGTGGCGGATCCACCTTTACCCCCGGCATCGTCAAGTCCATCGCTCTTCGCAAGGACGAGCTCGACGTTGACGAGATTCGTCTGTACGACATCAACGAGGAGCGCCAGCGCAAGATCGGCGTGCTCGTGGACTGGATTCTGCACGAGGACCTCGGCCTGGACATCAAGCTCACGGTGACCACCGACAAGAAGACGGCTTTTACCGACGCGAGCTTCGTGTTTGCCCAGATGCGCGTGGGCGGCTACGCCATGCGCGAGCAGGACGAGAAGATTCCGCTGCGTCACGGCTGCGTTGGTCAGGAGACCTGCGGTTGCGGCGGCCTTGCCTACGGCATGCGTACCATCTTCCCCATGGTCGAGCTGATCGATGACGTCGAGAAGTACGCCAAGAAGGACTACTGGATTCTCAACTACTCCAACCCTGCTGCCATCGTCTCTGAGGGCTGCCGCGTGCTGCGTCCCAACGCTCGCATCATCAACATCTGCGACATGCCGATCGCGATCATCGACGTGGTTTGCGCCGCACTCGATATCGACAAGAAGGATGTCGAGTACGATTACTTTGGCCTCAACCACTTTGGTTGGTTCACCTCGATCCGCCACAAGGGCGAGGAGGTGCTCCCGCAGCTGCGCGAGTACATCAAGGAGCATGAGATTCTGCTGCCCGACTCCTACCTCAAGGGCATGGGCTCGCTCATGGCAAAGAAGCCCGAGGAGGCCACTGACGAGCACCCCGAGCAGAACCGCCACACCAAGGGCAGCTGGTACTACGTCTGGAAGGGCGAGTACGAGATCATGGAGTGCTTCCCGGAGTACCTGCCTAACACGTATCTGAACTACTACCTGCAGCAGAAGGAGTTCGTCGAGCATTCCAACCCCGAGCGCACCCGTGCTAACGAGGTTGAGGAGACGCGCGAGAAGAACCTCTTCGACGGCATCGACCACTACGAGAAGACGGGCGAGATCGACGAGAGCACGTTCTATGCGGGCAGCCACGGCGACTGGATTGCCGATCTGGCTATCGCTCTGAAGAACGACACCAAGCAGCGCTTCCTGGTCATTTGCGAGAACAAGGGCGCTATCCCCAACATGCCCTACGACGCTATGGTCGAGCTGCCTGCCTACATTGGCAAGAATGGCCCCGAGGTCATCAGCCGCGACAACATTCCTCTGTTCCAGCAGGGCCTCATGATGCAGCAGCTGAACTCCGAGAAGCTCGTGGTCGAGGCTACGATCGAGGGTTCTTACGAGAAGGCGCTCAAGGCCTTTACGCTGAACAAGACCGTGCCTTCGATGAAGGTCGCCAAGGAGGTTCTCGACGACATGATCGAGGCCAACAAGGGTTACTGGCCCGAGCTTAAGTAAAAGCAACAGGGTCGCTGGCCGCATACCTGGAGCAATGCCCCGTCCACGTGATTGCGTGGGCGGGGCATTGTCATTTGGTAACGCGTTTTACCAAATATGGCATTTATCTGCGGTAATGTTCTATTTCACCGCCGAGGGTGACATTTCATACCGCCTGCCGAACTGCGTGGAGACCTAACAACTTTTTAGGTCAGTGTTGTGCGTGTAGCAACTTCGCTCGGCCTCGCCTCCGGGCTGCCATGTGAGAGGGGATCTTATGGCTCGACTGCACGTAATGGAACGCAGCCACGCTCAGGCCGTCATGGACGACCTGCACGATGCGCTCGGACGCCGTCTGGCGGTGAGTTCGCTCGCCCCGTGCCCCGTTGAGTTTACGGCAGCGCTCGTCAATCTGTGCTCCACCCAGAGCTGCGGCAAGTGCACGCCCTGCCGCGTGGGCCTGAGCGCGCTGAGCGACCTGCTCGCCGATGTGCTCGAGGGCCGCGCCGACGAGTCCACGCTCAACTTGATTGAGCGCACCGCCCGCACCATCTACCTTTCGAGCGACTGCGCCATCGGCTACGAAGCTGGCGCCATGGCACTCACGGCCATTCGCGGCTTCCGCGACGATTTTGAGCATCACATCCGCGAGCACTCCTGCGGCTTTGACCGCGAGGCCCGCGTCCCGTGCGTTTCGGGCTGCCCGGCGCACGTCGACATTCCCGGGTACATTTCGCTGGTCGAGGCCGGCCGCTATGCCGACGCCGTCAAGGTCATCCGCAAGAACAATCCGCTGCCGCTCGTCTGCGGCCTGGTGTGCGAGCATCCCTGCGAGATGCACTGCCGCCGTGGCATGGTCGACGATCCCATGAACATCCTCGCCCTCAAGCGTTTTGCCGTTGAGCACAGCGACCTCAACGATTACAAGCCCAGCGTGGCCGACAACACCGGCAAGCGCATCGCCGTGATTGGCGGCGGCCCGGCCGGTCTTTCCTGCGCCTACTACCTGGCCGTGATGGGCCATAAGGTGACCATCTTTGAGCAGCGCCACCACCTGGGCGGGATGCTGCGCTACGGCATTCCCAGCTACCGTCTGCCGCGCGAGCGCCTGCAGGCCGAGATCGACTGGATCTTGAGCGCCGGCATCGACGTGGAACTCGACCACTCCGTCAACGGCGAGGAGCTTGCCCGCCTGCGCGACGAGTTCGATGCCGTCTACCTGGCTATTGGCGCCCACAGCGATAAGAAGCTCGGCCTTCCGGGCGAAGAGGCGCTCGGCGTGGAGTCGGCCGTCAAGATGCTGCGTGCCATCGGCGACGACGAGCTGCCCGACCTGAGCGGCCAGCGCGTATGCGTCATCGGTGGCGGCAACGTCGCCATGGACGTTGCCCGCTCTGCCGTGCGCTGCGGTGCCGAAAAGGTGAGCATCGTCTACCGCCGTCGCATCTGCGACATGACGGCCCAGGACGCCGAGATCGCCGGCGCCCAGGCCGAGGGCTGCGAGGTGCTGGAGCTGACGGCCCCGCTCGCCATCGAGACGGGCGAGGACGGTCGCGTGTGCGGCCTGCGCGTGCAACCGCAGATTATCGGCGAGCCCCGCCGTGGTCGCCCGGCCCCGCGTGCCGCCGCTACGCCCGAGCGTGTCATCCCCTGCGAGCACGTGTTTGTGGCCATTGGCCAGGACATCGATTCCAAGCCGTTTGAGGAGATGGGCATTGCCTGCAAGTGGGGCTGCGTCGTCACCGACTCGGACGGCGCCGTGCCCATCTTTGATTGCCTCTTTAGCGGCGGCGACTGCCAGACCGGCCCCGCCACCGTCATCCGCGCCATCAACGCTGGCCGTGTGGCCTCGGCAAACATCGACCGCTACCTGGGCTTTGATCACAAGATTAAACTCGAGGTCGAGCTGCCGACCGTCCAGTTTAAGGGCAAGCATGAGTGCGGCCGCTGCGAGCTGGGCGAGCGCGAGGCCGGCGAGCGCATTCACGATTGGAATCTGGTCGAGCAAGGTCTTACTGAGCAGGAGGCGCGCCAGGAGGCGAGCCGCTGCCTGCGCTGCGACCACTTTGGCTTTGGTGCGTTCCGCGGAGGGAGGAACCTGGAATGGTAGAGCTCAACAACCCCACCGTCAGCGACAACACCGAAAACGGAGCGCACAACATGGTCAGGCTCATTATCGATAACTGCGAAGTCGTGGTGCCCGAGCGCACCACGATCCTGGACGCAGCCAAGTCCGTCGGCATCCAGATTCCCACCCTGTGCTATCTGCGGGATCTGAACGAGATCGGCGGCTGCCGCGTGTGCGTGGTCGAGGTTGCAGGCTGCGACCAGCTGGTTGCCGCCTGCAACAACTACGTGCTCGACGGCATGGTGGTCCACACCAACAGCCCCAAGGCTCGCGAGGCTCGTCGCACCAACGTGCAGCTGCTGCTGTCGCAGCACGATGCGCAGTGCGCGAGCTGCGTGCGCAGCGGTAACTGCAACCTGCAGACCATCGCCAACGACCTGGGCATTTTCTACCTGCCGTATCAAAAGCACTTGGCGCGCGAGGGCTGGGACTTCGATTTCCCCATCATCCGCGATAACGACAAGTGCATCAAATGCATGCGCTGCATCAAGGTGTGCGAGAGCGTGCAGGGCTTAGGGATTTGGGACCTGACCAACCGCGCCACGCATACCGCCGTGGGCACCCGCGGGCGTGCGCCGATCGGCAAGACCGATTGCGTCGCGTGCGGTCAATGCATCACGCATTGCCCGACAGGCGCGCTGCGCGAGCGCGATGACACCGAGGCCGTGTTCGACGCTCTCGCTGATCCCGACAAGATCGTGCTGGTGCAGATCGCGCCGGCCGTGCGTAGCGCTTGGGGCGAGGAGCTCGGCATTCCGCGCGAGGAGGCCACCGTCGAGCGCCTGGCCTGCGCACTGCGTCGTGTGGGCTTTGAGTACGTGTTCGATACTGATTTCTCGGCCGACCTCACCATTATGGAGGAGGGCTCCGAGCTGCTCGAGCGCCTGGGCGCCGCCGCCAAGGGCGAGGGCGACAGCCGCGGCTGGCCCATGTTCACGAGCTGCTGCCCGGGCTGGGTGCGCTTTGTGAAGGCGCGCTACCCGGAGTTTGTCGACAGCCTGTCCACGTCCAAGTCGCCGCAGCAGATGTTCGGCGCCATCGCCAAGACCTACTACGCCAAGGTGCTGGGCGTGGAGCCCGAGCGCCTGTTTGTGGTGTCCGTGATGCCGTGTACGGCCAAGAAGGCCGAGTGCGCGCTGCCGAGCATGGTGGGCGAGGACGGCGCGCCCGACGTTGACGTTGCGCTGACGGTACGCGAGATGGTGCGCATGATCCGCGCGAACCACGTGAGCGTGGACACGCTGGTTGAGGAGCCGCTCGATACGCCGCTGGGCTTTGGCACGGGCGCGGGTGTGATCTTTGGCGCCACGGGCGGCGTGATGGAGGCCGCCGTGCGCTCGGCCTATTACCTGGTGACGGGCGAGAACCCCGACGCCGACTTCTTTACCGACGTGCGCGGCCTGGACGGCTGGAAGGAAGCCGTGGCCGATATCGATGGCACCAAGGTGCGCGTCGCCGTGGCGCACGGGCTGGGCAACGCCGCCCGCCTGCTCGATGCGATTCGCGACGGCCGTGCGAGCTATGACTTCGTCGAGGTCATGGCGTGTCCGGGCGGCTGCGTCGGTGGCGGTGGCCAGCCCATCCATGACGGCTGCGAGCTGGCGGCAGAGCGTGGCCAGGTTCTTTGGGGCCTCGATGCGGCAGCGGACATTCGCTTCTCGCACGAGAATCCCGATGTTCAGGCATGCTATCGCGAGTTCTTGGGCGCGCCGCTCTCGCCGCTGACCGAGGAGTTGCTGCACACTGACCACCACGCTTGGACGATGCCTAACGAAGGGATGTGCTAACGATGCGCGCGTTTGAATTTGAGCTTTCGCGCCGAGGGTTTGCCTCGGCGCTTGTCGCGGGCGCGCTGTCGCTTGCGTTGGCTGGCTGCAGCGGCGGGGCCGCGGTGGCTGGGTCTGCTGCAGGCTCGGCCGCTGCGGGTGCTGCTGCCGCCGAGCCGGTCGAGGTGCATGTCGCCTCGCTCAAGGGACCGACGTCGATCGGTCTGGTGCAGTTTATGGACCAGGCGGCGCGTGGCGAGACGGATAACGAGTTCGACTTTGCGATCAGCGCCGCGGCCGACGAAATCGTGCCCAAGGTCATTCAGGGCGATGTCGATATCGCCTTGGTGCCCGCCAACGTGGCGAGTGTGCTCTACAACAAGACCGAGGGCGCGGTGCAGGTCATCGACATCAATACGCTCGGCGTGCTGAGCGTGGTGACGGGCGACGCGAGTGTGACCTCGTTTGGCGATCTGGCGGGCCATACCGTCTATATGACGGGCAAGGGCACCACGCCGGAGTACGTCATGAACTACCTGCTGGAGCGCGCGGGCCTGACCGGCCAGGTGACGCTCGAGTTTAAGAGCGAGCCCACCGAGGTGCTGTCGGCCCTGCTTGCCGACCCGTCCGCCGTGGGCGTGCTGCCCGAGCCGTTCAAGACCGCTGCCATCGCAAAGAGCGAGGGCAAGCTGTCGGCACCGGTGAGTCTGACCGATGTGTGGGACGAGCTGGCGGGTGACACGGGCTCGCGTCTGCTGACGGGCGTGACCGTGGTGCGCCGCGCGTTTGCCGAGGAACATCCCGATGCCGTGGCGGAGTTCTTGAGCTGCCATGCGGCGAGCGTTAAGGCTGTCAATGCGGCGCCGGCAGACTGGGCGCAGGCCGTGGTCGATGCCGGCATCGTGGACAACGCCAAGATCGCCGAAAAAGCGATTCCCGGGTGCATGCTTGTCTGCCAGACGGACAAGGATATGAAGGCGGCGCTCGGTGGGTACCTGCAGGTGCTGGCCGATGCGGACGCGAGTGCCGTGGGCGGTAAGCTCCCGGCTGACGATTTCTACTACATGGAGTAGCCCGTGCGTGCGTTTGCTCGACAAATGACAGAGCGTATGAAGGCGGTGGCGGCAGTAGGTGCCGTCGCCGCCTTTTGGCTTGCCGCGTGGATGCTGGTGGCGGCGCTGGTGGCGCAGCCGCTGATTTTGCCGGGGCCGGGTGCTGTTGCCTTGGCGCTGCTGCGCCTGATGTGCGATGGCGGTACCTGGGCGATTTTGGCGGGCTCGGGCGCGCGGATACTGGGCGGGCTGGCGCTTGCCGCGGTGTGTGGTGGTGTGCTTGCCGGGATTTCGTCACGTTCGCGGGCGTTTGCGCACCTGGTGGCTCTGGCGCTGTCGTTTGTAAAGGCGACACCGGTCGCCTGCGTGGTGGTCCTGTTGCTAATCTGGCTGGGGTCGGCGCGCGTGAGCATCGCGGCAGTCTTTTTGATGGCGCTGCCGGGCGTGTATTTTTCGCTGGCCGAGGGCTTGGCACAGGTGAATAAACCGCTGGAGCAGATGTTCCGTCTGCATGGCGTGCGCGGCTGGCGACTGTTTTGCGCCCACACCTGGCGTGAGGTGCTGCCGTTTGTGCTTTCGTGCGCGAAGGCGGTCATCGGCATGAGCTGGAAGGCCGGTGTAGCGGCGGAGCTCATCGGCATGGCGACGGGCACCGTGGGTGAGCGCATCTATCAGGCAAAGCTTTTGATTGAGACGGCAGATCTGCTGGCGTGGACCGTGTTGGTCGTTGCCGCCTCGTGGGCGTGTGAGCGCGTGCTGGTGTGGCTGCTGCGGGTTTCGGGGCCCGTGGCGTGGCGCGCGGCCGTGCGGGCGCATGGGCATGGACTGCGCGGGCGTGCGGGGGCTGCGAGCGATGGCGCTGCAGCGGAGCTTGCGCTTGCCGCGGGCGATCGCGCTCCGTGGGCGCCGGCGCTCGACAGACTGGTGCTCAACGTGCCTGCGGGTGGGCGTATCTGTGTGATGGGCGCTTCGGGCATGGGCAAGTCGACGCTGCTTTCGTTGGCGGCGGGGGAGTGCGCGCCGTGCTCGATGGTGTTTCAGGATGCGCGCCTGGTTGAGTCCGCCTCGGCGCTGGAAAACGTGCTGGTGTGCGCCGATGTACGCGTGGATGCTTCGAGCGCCGCGGCATTGCTGCGCCTGCTGGTGCCGGGAATCGATGTGCATGCTCGCGTGGCCGAGCTTTCGGGCGGACAGCGCCGTCGCGTCGAGATCGCTCGAGCCCTGCTGTGCCCGGGCGGTGCCGTTATTCTGGACGAGCCCTTTACCGGCCTGGATGCCTCCGCGCGCGATGCGACGGCCAAGGCTGTGCTCGACCTGCTCGACGGCCGTATGCTGTTGCTTGCCACGCACGATGTCGCCGATGCTCAGGCCCTCGATATCTCGGACATCATCACGCTCTAAATACTGACTCAACAACAAAATGATTCGTTTTCCTCCGTCCCCATAGAGTCGGTTGTGGTATTCTATCTGCGGGGTAATACTTAGGAATACCAAGTAATACCAACGCCGCAGAAACAAACTCCGGATGCGGGCCAATCGGGTTGCCTTCACGGCCCGTCGCCCAGCCGCGTGGCCCGCATCTATCCGCACTACCGTCGTTTCAAAAAGGAAGCGCCATGGCAGAACACATGACCCCTGTTGTCGCGAAGGTCTTGCCCGAGGAGAAGGCAGCCTTCGCGACGGCAACCCAGCTCGTGGGCACCACGCCGTCCAACGCCATCCGCATGTTTATCGCTGCGTTCAATCGCTGCGGCACCTTCCCGTTCGACATCTCGCCCAACGGGGCTTTTGGCACTGCGCCCGATTCTCATCAACAATGACTGTCCCAAACTGCCGGCACTTGGGGACGTTCCTTTTCTGCCGGCAGTTAAGGAGCGTCCCTAAGTGCCGGGTTTTGAGGAGGTTGGCATGCTCAATGCGATGATTTGGGTGCTTGCCTGTTTTGGCGTCGTCGCTGCCGATATTGCCCTGAGCATCGTTTTGTTCTCCGCCCTTGGCGTCGCGTCGGTGTTCATGGGTTTTTCGATCGATGATCTCGACATTCAATCGCTTCAGGCCGTCGCGCAGACGGCATCGTTTTTGATGGCGCTGCTGTGGTGGCGTTATCTGTGGCCGCGCTCGTTTATGACGCGCTGGCAGGGCGAGCGCCCGCTTGGCGGGGGAGCAGGCAAAGCATGGAGGCGCATCGCCTGCGTTATCGTGATTGGCCTTGCCCTGCAGGTGGTCGTTGGCTACGTGACCGATGCCGTGCTGTCGCTGTTGCCCGATGCCGCGGCCGACTACAGCGAGCTTGTCGAGGAAACAGGCATGGGCGACACCAGCTATCTGGCCGTACTGACTACGGTGCTCGGCGCCCCATTTTGTGAAGAGCTGCTGGTGCGCGGCATTATTTTTGAGTTTTCGCTCCGAGCGTTTAATCCGCGGTGCCGCCCACTTTGGAAGCGCCGGCGTCGTGTGAGCGCGCAGGGCGGCGCCATGGTGCCCTGGGCGGCCCCAAGTACGTGGGGTATCGCCGCGGCGATTGTGCTGCAGGCGGCGATCTTCGGTTTTATGCACATGAATTGGGTGCAGGGTTGCTACGCGGGCGCCGCCGGCCTCATCTTTGGTTGGGTGCTCGTGACGACCGGAAAGCTCCGCTACACGATTCTGCTGCACTTTGCCTTTAATGCCGGGTCGTATCTCATGACGTTGCTCTGGTTTGTGAACACACCGCTCGACGTGATAATCACGGTCGCTATCGCCGGCGTCATCCTCGTTGAGGCAATGCGCTCGCTGCGCCACGCGTGTGGGATGGACGCAGCGAGCGCACCGCTGCCCTAGTTGCGACGCCCGCCTCCGTTGGCGCCCTGACGCCCCTGGGCCGCGCGATTGCGCCCGGTAGTGTTCTGTGCACGCGACATGCCGCCGTGCCCCTTGCTGCCTTTGGGTCCCTTGCCGGCACCGCCAGCGCCGCCGTGGGCCTTGCCGCCCTTCTTGCCGGTGCCATGCCCCCCGCCAGCAGATGTCTCGCCCGGGCGTGGCGGCACGGGGCGAATCAGGCAATGCTTGGTGTAGCCGATCAGGTCGCGACGGCCGGCTTTTTCCAGCGCCTCGCGTACGAGCTTGTAGTTCTCGGGCTTGCGGTATTGGATGAGCGCACGCTGCATGGCCTTCTCGTGCGGGTCGCGTGCCACGTAGATCGGCTGCATGGTGCGTGGGTCCACGCCGGTGTAGTACATGCAGGTCGACATGGTGGACGGGGTGGGGTAGAAGTCCTGCACCTGCTCGGGCATGTAGCCCATGTCGCGCACGGCTTCGGCCAGGTCCACAGCTTCCTTCATCGTCGAGCCGGGGTGGCTCGAGATCAGGTACGGCACCACATACTGCTTGAGTCCGTATTCGCGGTTCAGGCGTTCAAATTTACGGCAGAACGCGTCGTAGACGGCGCGGCTCGGCTTGCCCATCACGGAGAGCACCGCGTCGCTCACGTGCTCGGGCGCTACGCGCAGCTGGCCCGAGACGTGATGCTCCAGCAGCTCGCGCAAAAACTCGTCCGAGGCGTCGGCCATGGTGTAGTCAAAGCGGATGCCGCTGCGGACGAAGACCTTCTTGACGCCCGGCAGCTGGCGCAGGTCGCGCAACAACTGCGTGTAGCCGCTCTCGTCGACCACCATGTTCTTGCACACGCTCGGCCACAGGCAGCGCTTGTTCTTGCACACGCCGTGCTTGAGCTGTTTGTCGCAGGCAGGACGGCTAAAGTTTGCCGTCGGTCCGCCCACGTCGTTGATATAGCCCTTAAACTCGGGATCGCGCGTGAGCAGCTCGGCCTCGCGCATGATCGAATCGTGGCTGCGCATCTGCAACACGCGGCCCTGGTGGAAGGTGAGGGCGCAAAACGAGCACTCGCCAAAACAGCCGCGGTTGGAGCTAATGGAAAACTTGATCTCGGCAAAGGCCGGTACGCCGCCCGCCGCGTCGTAGTCGGGATGCCAATCGCGTGCGTAGGGGAGCTCGGCCACCTCGTCCATCTCATCGGTCGTTAACGTCGCCGACGGCGGGTTCTGCACCACATAGACGCTGTTGGGGTAGGGTTCTACCAGGCGATGTCCGGTGATGGGGTCCATATTCTGCTGCTGCACGTTAAAGCTGCGCGCGTAGTTGAGCTTGTCGGCGGCAAGGTCGTCCCAGCTGGGCAGCAGGTCGTAGTCGTAGACCTCGTCGAGCGAACCCGTGCGGTAGACGGTGCCGTTGATATAGGTGATCTGGTCGACGGGCAGGCCCGCGTCGAGCGCGTCGGCGATCTCGACAATCGCGTGCTCGCCCATGCCGTAGATGAGGATGTCGGCGCCCGAGTCGAGCAACACCGAACGCTTGAGCTTGTCCTGCCAGTAGTCGTAGTGGGCCAGACGGCGCAGGCTTGCCTCGATGCCGCCGATGATGATGGGAACGTCCTTGAACGTCTGGCGGATGAGGTTGCCGTAGACCGTGACGGCACGATTGGGGCGGTGCCCCTCCTCGCCACCGGGAGTATAGGCGTCGGTGTGGCGGCGGTGCTTGGTCACCGAATAGTGGTTGACCATGGAGTCCATGTTGCCGGCGCTGACCAAAAAGCCCAGGCGCGGCTCGCCGAGCACCGTGATGCTGGCGGGATCGGTCCAGTCGGGCTGGCAGATGATTCCTACCTTGTAGCCGTGCGCGTCGAGCACGCGGCTGATGATGGCCATGCCAAAGCTCGGATGGTCCACGTAGGCATCGCCGCAGATGTAGACAAAGTCGCACTGGTCCCAGCCGCGCGCATCCATGTCGGCGCGGCTGACGGGGAGGAATTTATCGCGGCCCGGGCGCCAGGGGCGGGCGGGCGCTGCTGGAGTATGAGTGGTGTGCCCACCCTGCGCCTTGCCGCCGCGCTTTTGCTGCTGGCCCTGTTTGCCCTGCTGACTGCGCTGGTTGTTCTGAGCGTGCTGAGGCTTTTTTGCCACGATCCCTCCCGGTGTTTGTATGCTGCACGTAATTGTAACCAGTCTTTTTGGGACGGGGCTAAAAAGACTGGTGGAGTACACGAGGCGTCGGGCATCGGGTGTGGCGCCGCGCTCACGGTTTGTTTCCAGACTGTGTATCTGCGCATTGGGAGACCCGTCTCGTGGGCGCGCCATGTTGTCAATGGGTTACAGTATGAACGGCGGCTATGTTTCCGCCAACGCACGAGAGGGTCGTCAACAAGGAGGATGCACGACGATGCAGCGTGCCAAACAGATATCGGAGTCTATTGAGCTGGGCATCATCTTGGCGCTCGCCGGTGGCTTTATGGACGTCTATTCGTACATAGGGCGCGACCATGTTTTCGCAAACGCTCAGACGGGCAACATCCTGCTCGTGGGTGTAAGCATCTCGGAGGGCAACTGGGCGCTGGCGGGACGCTATTTCTTCCCCGTGGTGTCGTTTGCCGTGGGCATTATGCTTGCCGACCTGGTTCACGAGCGGTTTGGCAGTGTGATTCACTGGCGCCAGGTGACGGTGTTCTTTGAAGCCGTCATCTTGCTGGGCGTGAGTTTTATTCCCGGTGGCGATTTCAACCTGCTCGCCAACTGCCTCACTTCGTTTGCCTGCGGCATGCAGGTCGAGAGCTTCCGCAAGATCCACGGTCACGGCATCGCCACGACCATGTGCATCGGCAACTTGCGCAACGCGCTGCAAAACGTGGATGATTACATCATCACCCACAAGCGCGGCTTTTTGGAAAACGGCCTGCTGTACTTTGGCGTGATCTTTACCTTTGTGTTTGGCGCTGTGCTGGGCAACTGGTGTATTGAGCGCATAGGCCTGCACGCCATTGCGGTGGCGAGCATGCTGCTGTTTATCGCGTTTGCCATCATGTTTATCGATCGCGAACGCGACTTGCACAGGAAATGGGCCCGCATCGTAGCTGACTGGCAGACCACGAGTCTTAAGCGCTAAGGTGCATGTTCGTAACAACATTCAGGAGCCAGAAAAACTATCTAGCTCCTGAATGTTGTTACGAACTGCTTTTTGCGATTTATTCGAGATGCTCTTCAATCCGAGCCCTAAGAAGGGCAATGGCTGTAGGTATTCCAATTGCGGCGGCTAATTCGGCTTTATCCAAAACCTGTATGCTAAAGCACGATTGTTTATCACATTGAAGGACGATAACTGAAGATAGCTTCACTTCCTGTTGGCTGAATATATCGTAATCTCCAAATAGGAAGTTACCTTTTATTGCGTAATTCGGTATGTTCGTTACGCACTTCATCTCAAGTCTGTTTAGACCATAATCGAACACCGCAACTTCCTTGTGTTCGATGATGAGCGCAACCCTGGGCATGTTGCTAAAGCCACCGTCGACGACAGTGAAGAGTTTTTCATTCGCATCGTCATAAACGGTATATTTAAGACTCGATAGCTGTCCTAGTGGACCCGTGAACCCATGTCTTTTGATGTTGAGGTTGTCTCCCGCTGGGTTGATGAGAGCCAGAGTATGCGGATAAGGATTACCTTCAATTGAGATTCGATATTCGTTTGTAGCCGTCTTGCTCGATTTAGGACCAGTAGCCATCACGCGTCATCGCCTCGATCGAATTGGAACCGTCTTCTACTTCGTGCGGAGAATTGCGCTGTACGTTGCGGTACATGCAGCTGCAATAACCGCATGGGCAATTTCTAACAAAATGAATGACGCTATTTGCTGCATGCATTTTATTTACTATAAAGTATCCTTTTATAAACGTATTGTCAAACATATATTGCTAAAACAGAAACAATTTATAGACTGAGTTGGTCGTATTCTTTGGGCGATTGCTCCTATAATCTAGCCTTCGCTGCTGTCGGGAGGGAAGGGCTAAGGCCCCGTTAGTATGTTGAAGCGCTTTAAACTATTTGACGTTCTCACGTGTTTTTTGTTTCAAAAGCGTTAGGATGGGACTTATAGTGCGGGGCGTAACGGGTGCCCCGCGCACGATAGGAGGCTATCAATGGCTAATCGTTTCGTTCTCAACACCATTTCTTACCATGGTTCCGGCGCCATCAAGGAGATCCCCGGCGAGCTCCAGCGTCGTGGCTACAAGAAGATCTTCGTCTGCTCCGACCCCGATCTGGTCAAGTTTGGCGTTACCGCTAAGGTGACCGACGAGCTCGACGCCGCCGGCATCGCTTGGAGCCTCTACTCCGAGATTAAGCCCAACCCCACCATCCAGAACGTCAAGGACGGCGTCGAGGCCTTCAAGGCCGCCGAGGCTGACGCTATCGTGACCATTGGTGGTGGCTCCTCCATGGACACCGCCAAGGCTATCGGCATCATCATCAACAACCCTGAGTTCGCCGATGTCCGCAGCCTCGAGGGCGTTGCTCCCACTAAGAACCACGCCGTGTTCACCATCGCTGTGCCGACGACCGCCGGTACCGCTGCCGAGGTGACCATCAACTACGTCATCACCGACCCCGAGAAGGTCCGCAAGTTCGTGTGCGTCGACACTAACGACGCCCCCGAGGTCGCCGTCGTCGACCCCGACATGATGGCTTCCATGCCCGCCGGCCTGACCGCTTCCACTGGCATGGACGCTCTGACCCACGCCATCGAGGGCTACACCACCAAGGGCGCTTGGGAGCTCTCCGACATGTTCCACTTTGAGGCTATTAAGCTGATCAGCGAGAACCTGCGCGACTCCGTTGCCGAGGCCAAGTCCGGCCAGCCCGGCTCTGGCCGCGAGGGCATGGCTCTTGGCCAGTATGTCGCCGGCATGGGCTTCTCCAATGTCGGCCTGGGCATCGACCACGCCATGGCTCACACCCTGTCCGCTCACTACGATACCCCGCACGGTGTCGCCTGCGCCATGCTGCTGCCGATCGCCATGGAGTTCAACAAGCCGGTTTGCACCGAGCGCCTGGCCAAGGTCGCCGTCGCCATGGGCGTTGACACCACGGGCATGAGCACCGACGAGGCCGCCGATGCCGCCATCGCCGCCGTCAAGCAGCTCTCTGCCGACGTGAACATCCCGCACGTCTGCGAGGCCATGAAGGCTGACGAGATCGAGGTTCTGGCCAAGGACGCTATGGCCGACGCCTGCTTCCCGGGTAACCCGCGCGAGGCGACGCTCGACGATGTCATCGAGCTCTTCAAGAAGATCTGCCCGGCTGCCTAGTCTCGTTTGGTGGTCCTTCGCCCGTAGGCATATAGTCTTTTGACTTGCCGCTGGCCCCGCCGCGCTACGCGCGGCGGGGCTTTTTGTGCCGTGTCGATGCCCCGAGATGGGTAAAGCCAAGGCATACCGCCCGCTGCGGATAGGTGGCGCACTTCCCAGCGTGCATTTTTGGGAGTATTCAGCAAGCTCTTAAAAATGCATAACGTTTTGAATGGCCCGTAGTGGCCCGCAGACGCCCATCGACAGCCATTGTGGGTGGGCTATCGATGAGTGGAGGGGGTTGTTACTGAGTTTCTGCTTTGCGACGACCCGCAATACTGCTGTAACCGCATCGTTTTGTCGTTTGTGATGGGGCCGTTGGGGCCCACGGTGCTGAATACTCCGTTTTTTGCACGGTCCAAAGTGGGGTACCCTGAGACGAAGCAAGAAGATGCCTCATTTTTATGCAGAAATCGAAAAGCTTTATGCAAGATTCGGATTTTAAACCGTGCGCGTGCGCAAAATCGGCGCGAGGACGTCTGGAGGTGGCTCGGCTTCTAGGGCATTGCACGTGTAGAACGGTTAAAATCGGGATTCGGTCTTAGTTTTATTTGGAAGGATGCATATGGGTTCCAATATCGATGCTTCTCTAGAGGAGACGCTCTCCTATATCGCGGGACAGCTTAAGACGCTGACTTCTATTGCTTCGCCTACGGGCTATACCCGTGCGGCGACTGATTATCTAAAGGAGACCCTGCGTGATATGGGCTTTGGCCCTGAGCGTTCCAATAAGGGCAACGTGCTGGTTGAGCTTGGCGGCGAGGGCGAGCCGCTTGTTTTGGCGAGCCATGTCGACACCCTGGGCGCCATGGTACGCTCCATTAAGGACAATGGCCGCCTGCGTCCCACGACGCTTGGTGGGCACCAGTGGTCTACGGCCGATGGCGAGAACTGCACCGTCTACACGCGTGACGGCAATGTGTACACGGGTGTGGTTCTCAACACCGAGCCTTCGGCGCACGTGGCCGACGAGCCGGTCAAGACCATCGAGAAGAACATGGAAATCCTGCTCGACGAGAATGTCGACAGCAAGGATGACGTGCTTGAGCTGGGCATTCAGACGGGCGACATCATCGCTATGGATCCGCGTACCACGGTGACGGAGAGCGGCTACATCAAGAGTCGCTTCTTGGACGACAAGCTGTCGGCCTCCATTTTGCTGGGCTTGGCGCGTGCCGTCGCCGCTGGCGAGGTGACGCTCTCGCGCAAGGTGTCCCTGCTCTTTACTGTGTACGAGGAGGTCGGCCACGGCGGCGCTTTCGTGCCGGCCGACACGCGCGAGATGATCAGCGTGGACATGGGCTGCGTGGGCGACGACCTGGGCTGCACCGAGCGCATGGTGTCGATTTGCGCCAAGGATTCGGGTGGTCCGTACAACTACGACTTGGTAACCACGCTGTCCAACATCGCGCGCGAGCTGGAGCTCGATTACGCCATCGATGTGTACCCGCACTACGGCTCCGACGTCGAGGCCACGCTCTCGGCCGGCTACGACATTCGCCATGGCCTGATCGGCCCCGGCGTGTACGCGAGCCACAACTACGAGCGCAGCCACATGGACGGCGTGCGTAACACCTACGAGCTCGTCCGCGCCTACGTGCAGCGCTAACGATGCAGCGGCCTCGGCTGACACAGCAGTACCGACCGAGGCCGTCCTCTCTAAGTTGCGGTGAAATAGGGACTGTTTGGCGGTTTTAAACGCTTAAACAGTCCCTATTTCACCGCAACTTATGAAGGGGATGGGGCTACCTGATGGCTGCCGTGACGGTGCCGCCGCCCAAGACGACGTCGCCGCGGTAGGCAACGACTGCCTGGCCGGGGGCGATGGCTCGCTGCGGCTCGTCAAAAGTTAGCAGCATTTGCCCGTCTTCGCCACGTGCAAGGGTCGCTGCCTGGTCCTTTTGACGGTAGCGGTATTTGGCGCCCACGCGAATGCCGTCGGCGTCCAGCTCTGCCTCCATGCGGTCGGCAGGGGCGCTCCAGATCCAGTCGTTGGCCGTGAGCGCTGTGGCCGTCAGGTCCTCGGCCTCGCCCAGATGCACAATGTTGTTGGCGGCATCGACGCCCGTTACGTACACGGGGTGCGCCATCGCGACGCCCAGGCCCTTGCGCTGGCCGATGGTATAGCGCAGTGCGCCGCTGTGACGTCCGACCACGCTGCCGTCACGCCATACAATATCGCCCGGCTCGGCGGCATGTCCGCAGCGGCGCTCGATATAGCCCGCGTAGTCGCCGTCCGCGATAAAGCAGATATCCTCGCTCTCGGCTTTCTGGGCGTTGATAAAGCCCTGCTCGGCGGCAATGCGGCGAACGTCGCGCTCTTTGTCCAAGCCTGCCAGCGGAAAGATCGTGCGTGCCAGACGCTCTTGCGTGAGCGAATACAAAAAGTAACTCTGGTCCTTTTTGGGATCTTCGCCGCGATGTAGCTGCCAGGTGCCGTCTGCCGCCTGGCTTGTTTTGGCGTAATGTCCCGTTGCGATGTAGTCGCAGCCCATGTCCAGCGCCGCATCGAGCAGCGCGCCAAACTTAATGTGGCGGTTGCAGATAATGCACGGATTGGGCGTCAGCCCTTCCTGGTAGGCGTTCACAAAGAGCTCGATAACGCTGTGGTCGAAGGTCTGCTGCAGGTCGAGCGCATGGTGCGGAATGCCTAGGCGCTCGGCGACGGCCTTCGCGTCGGCGATGTCGCGGTCGACCTTACTCATGCCCGTGACGGGATCGGGTGCGGGGCAGGTGAGGCGCATGGTGGCACCGACACATTCGTAACCCTGACTTTTGAGCAGATACGCGGTCACGCTGGAATCGACGCCGCCGCTCATGGCGACGAGCACGCGCTTATTGTGCATGGGGAGGTTCTCCTTGGTGGCATGTGGCCAAAAAAGAAAAGCGGCGCGGGAGGCTGGTTCCGCGCCGCAGACATTGTAGCAAGTTCGGGCGTCGTGTGGGACACCCTAACGAGATGGGCTCAGGCTGCCAGAAGAGCCTTGATTATCGACTTTATCCGAACACCTCCCACATTCATCCGTACATGTAC
>NZ_QSKB01000031.1:381-30417 GCF_003469085.1 Collinsella sp. AM29-10AC | reverse complement strand
GCGGAAACGCGGGGTCCGTTCAGGCTGTTGCGCTGAGATTGAAAATCAACCGTTAAAACGTTTTAAAGAATAAAATAGCAGCTAAATCCGTATATAAGTCGATACTTTAAACTACCCGTTTGCTTCAATGAGCTTTTCAAGCCTCAAAACTCGATGGTAGAGGGCCGACTTCGACAAGGGAGGGTCAGCCATCTCCCCTAAATCACGCAGCGACAGATCGGGATAGCGCTCGCGCAGGTCGCAAAAGACCGCCAAGGCATCCGGAAGCGCATCGCGAAGGCCGCGCTGCTCGAGCTCATCGATAAGCGCAAGCTGATGTTGGGCAGCACCGGCGCTTCTGGTCTGGTTGGCGAGCTCGGCGTTCACGCGACGGTTCACATCGTTCTTAACCAACTTGACCGCGCGCGCCTCCTCAATCTCGGCAACGCTGCGCTTGGCACCAATCAGCTTTAATAAATGCTCGATTTCCTCGGCGCTCTTAATGTACACGGCATATGACCCCCGCCGCGCATTAACACGAGCATGGACCCCAATCTGCCCCAACAGGTCGCAAAGCCCCTTGGCATATTGCTCGCCCTGCACCGCGATCTCCAAATGAAAATCGCCGCGTGGATCGGCCACGAAGCCGCCCGCGATGAGCGCGCCGCGGATGTAGGCAAGCCTGCAGCAGGGACGGGCAACGATGTGTCGGGGAACACCAGCAACGAGCCCTCCCCTGCGGTCTAGAATGCCCAGCAGCACCAGAGCCTTGTCCAGGTCGGGTTGATCGGGCAGGGTAATGAGATAGTTACGGACCTTATGCAAGACCGATTTACGAACGGTGAATTCCGTTTTGAGCTTAAGGATGCGATGCGTCAGCGTGATCATCGTGCGCGCGACGGCTCCCGTCTCGGTCGCGACCGTCAAACGATACCGCCCGGAGCCGGCCAACGAAAGCGTACCGCTCACACGCGTCAGGGCGGCAAGCGTCGACAAATCGCAGTATTCACATTCGGGTTCGCAGCGCGCAAGCTCGTCGCGCACCTCAGCGGTAAACGACATGCAGGCCTATGCCTTCGTGTTGGCGCGCGACAGGTCGCGGTGGGAGATGCTCACGTGATACTGGGCGCCTTCCAGGTAACGGGCCGTGGCCTCGGCAATGGCGACGCTACGGTGCTGTCCGCCCGTGCAGCCGATGGCGATAGAAAGCTGCGGCTTACCCTCCGCGATATAGCCCGGCATCACCGTATCGAGCAGCTGCGTCCAGGCCTTCCAGAACTCCTGGGTCTTGGGATGGTCCAGAACAAAGTCGGAGACTTTCTTATCGAGACCGGTCATGGTACGCATCTCGGGATCGTAAAACGGATTGGGCAGGAAGCGAACGTCGATCATAATGTCCGCCTCGACGGGCATACCGTGCTTAAAGCCAAACGAGAACACGTGAACGTCCATGAGCTGCTGGTCGGACAACTCGGAGAACGCCATGCGCAATTTGTTGCGCAGGGCAGAGGTGCGCAGGCGGCTCGTGTCGATAATCATATCGGCTCGATCGCGCACGCCCTGCAGCTGAAGGCGCTCGCGCTGAATGGCATCGGCCGTAGTCTCCCCCGGCTTGGCAATGGGATGACGGCGGCGATTTTCGCTGTAGCGACGAATCAGCACCTCGTCAGAAGCCTCCAGGAACACGATGTCGCAGCTCATCTCGCGCTCTTCGAGCGCGGCGACCGCATCGAGCAACTCGTCAAACAGTCCCTGGCTACGCAAATCGCAGGTGACGGCGAGATGCCTGCCCACGCCCGTATTGATGCCGACGAGCTCGGCAAGCTGGGCGATGAGACGCGGAGGTAGGTTATCAATGCAAAAATAGCCCATGTCCTCGAACACGTGCATGGCCTGTGTGCGGCCCGATCCGGACATTCCGGTGATGATGACGATATCGGGGATGCGCTCCGAGCGCTCCGCCGCATCCATGGCATCTCCCTTTTGCATGTGCTGCCTCCCAAAAACAAGCGCGGGACCCAGCAACCCGGATCCCGCGCGGTCAATTGCCTATATTGAGTATACCGCCCCGAGCGGATACGAGGCCTGTCTTACGCCTCAAGCGCAGCCTTGAACCAACTCGTAATACTCGTGGGGTGCGTGATGGCGGTGCCGACGACAACGGCCCAGGCGCCAGCATCGATCGCAGCGCGAGCCTCCTCGGGCGTGTGCACGCGGCCCTCGCAGATGATGGGAAGACCGGGGAATTCCTCGGTCGCCTGACGCAGGAGCGGCAGGTCGGGGCCATCGGCCATGGTGCAGTCGATGGCGGCGACGCCGTGAGAAAGCGTGGTGGATACCAGGTCAAAGCCCATATCAACCGCACGGCGAATGTCCTCGATGGTGGCACAATCCGCCATCAGGAGCACGCCCTCCTCGTGCAGCGGGCGGAAGGTATCCTCGACGGTCTTGCCATCGGGACGCGGACGATCGGTGGCGTCGATCGCCACGATATCGGCACCGGCAGCAACGCAGGCGCGAGCGTGACGCAGCGTCGGCGTGATGTAAACGCCCTCGTGTCCATCCTTCCACAGGCCGATAACGGGAACCTCACAGCGACCCTTAATAGCGGCAATGTCGGCAAGGCCCTGACAGCGAATGGCGGCGGCGCCGCCAAGCTCGCAAGCGCGAGACATTTGAGCCATGGTCTCGGGCGTACGAAGCGGCTCGCCCATATACGCCTGAACGCTCACGACGAGCTTGCCCTTCAGGGATTGAATCAAAGGATCGACGGTCATGTGCGACTCAACCTTTCTCAAAACAGCCTTCTGAGACACCGCACCTTGACGTTCAAACCGTCGCTCGCGTACCGAAGTACGCTTCGCTCCTCTTTCACGTCAATCTGCGGCACCTCAGAAGGCGCACTTGGTAGTTATGTTTACTTCAACGACGCAAGAAGGTGTTCGGCGGCACCGATAAGCGGCGCGTCGCCCTCCAGAGAACCGATGAGGATCGGCGTGTCCTGAAGCGGGTCGAGCGCCTGGCTGGCATAGCCCTCGTGCACCGAGTCCTTCCACGTCTGCGAGCGCCAATCGGGACCCTGGTGAATCACACCGCCCGAAAGCACGATGACCTCCGGGTCAAGGATATTGGCGAGCGAGCCCAAGCTGGCGCCCAGCGCAAAGCCAGCGTCATGGATGACCTCGGTTGCCTTTGCGTCGCCCGCGCGGCACAGGTCGTTCACATCGCGACCGACCGAAGGACGGCTGGGGTCGACGCGGCCAAAGCGCTCATCGTACATACGACCAATGGAAGTGCCCGAAGCGACAGACTCAAGATGGCCGGAACGCCCGCAGGCGCAGGGAATGCCGGCGGCAGCCGAGCACTCGATGTGGCCCATATGGCCAGCAGCACCATGGAAGCCCTGCATTACGCGGCCGTTCTCGACATATGCGCCGCCGATGCCTGTACCGATGCCAAGACACAAGACGGAGAACTTGCCCTTGCCGACACCCCAGTGGGCCTCGCCCAGAGCATGAGCCTGCACGTCGCCCACAACGGCAACGGGAAGACCAAGGTCCTCGCGCAGACGCGGCCCCAACTGAACGCCGGACCAGCCGGGCATGATCTCATTGGCATACGCAATGGCGCCCGTCTTGGGATCGACGACGCCTGCGGCACCGATACCGACACCGAGAACCTCGACATCGGGATTCGCCTCAAGAGCGGCCTTGATAGACGCCTCGATACGCTGGAAGACGGCCTCGCCGCCCTCTTGGGCCTCTGTGGGAACCTCGGCCTCAAAAACGGGATGGGGCACACTACCGTCAGCCGGGTACTCCATGATGGCAGTCGCAATTTTAGTTCCGCCGATATCGACAGAGCAGACGTACTTGTTCTCCATGTCGCTCTCCTTAGGAGATAAAAACAACTACAGGAAATGAAGGCGGTGTTATCGCCGCAACTTGGTAAAGGTTTCCCAGGTGCCCGAGGTTGGGGTGAAAGTGGTCGGGCGTTGACCTAATGGGTCACGCCCGACCACTTGAGCCCCAAGATCGGGTGCCTGGGGAAGCTTTACAGGAGACCGTTGTCCTGGAGGACCTTCTTAATCGCCTCGACGTTCTCGCCGGTCATGGCCTTCACCGGGCGCGGCATGGTCGGGCTGTCGAAGATGCCCATGAGGTTCATAGCGGTCTTGAAGGCGCCGACGCCACCGGCATAGCCCTGGACGCCCGAGGTGACGTCCCAGATGTGCGAAATCTCATTGAGGCGATCCTGCTCGGCCTTGACGGTAGCCCAGTCGCCGGCCTGAGCGGCCTTCCACTGGCGCACGTAGCCCTCGGGCTCAACGTTGGCGAGACCCGGGACGGAACCGTCGGCGCCACCGAGGTAGGCGCCGTCGACAACAACCTCGTGACCGGTGAGGATGCTCATCGGGTGGCCGTTCTTCTCGTTCTCCTGAACGAGATAGCGGAACGAGATGTCATCGCCCGAGGAATCCTTGACGCCGGCCAGGACGCCCTCGGCGCCGAGCTTGGCAAGGAGCTTCCAGGGGAGCTTGGTGTGGACGCACACGGGGATGTCGTAGGCAAAGATGGGCAGGTCGAGTTCCTCGTGCAGGATGCGGAAGTGCTCCTCGACCTCGGTCATGCCCTGCAGGGCATAGAACGGACAGGTGGCGACAAGCGCGTCGGCGCCCAGCTCCTGGGCGACCTTGCCGTGCTCGATCATGCGCTCGGTCTCGGTGTCGATGATGCCGACCAGAACAGGCACGCGGTGATCGACGATGCGCACGGCCTCGGCGATGATCTGACGACGACGCTCGTCGGTGGAGAAGACGACCTCGCCCGAGGAGCCCAGGAAGAACAGGCCATCGACGCCGGCATCGATCATGCGGTTGATGCTGCGCTCAAAGGAAGCAACGTCGAGCTGGTGGTCTTCGGTATCGGGAACAACAACGGGAGGGATAACGCCGGTGAATTTCTGAGTTGCCACAAGAATCTCCTTAGTTGTCTGGCGGGCGACCCTATGCCACCCACTCTTGTTGGCAGTGTCCAGGCCGTCTAGGCCAAAGAACACGGGTAGAACGTTTGGTTAAAGAAGTCGACGACTTCGTTTTCGAACGCATTGATGCGCTCGTGAGCGTATTTGGCATAGATGATATGCCTCCGGTCACACTCAAGACCGTTGAACACGGCAAACTGGCCCTTGGGGTCGCTCACGGTATCCATGAGCGAAGTGCCCATGAGCACCGAGCCGCGCACCCGAGACGACAGCGCCTCGAGGCCACCGGGCAGCGGGTTGGCAACCGCCGTGCAGGCGAGGCCCTGCTCATCCAGAGCAGAAACCGCCAGCGCGACTCCGCCGCCAAGGCCCTCGCCCCATGCAAAGATGCGGTCGGGGTCCATGCCATCAAGATTGCGCGCAACCTTCGCCATCGCGCAACCCCAACGGACGCGCTCGACAAAAGCGGGCGAAGCAATCCCCCGCTGCAGGTCGTCCGCACCAGCAACATCGTCATCCAGCGCGAGGACGGCATACCCCATGGCGGCAAATCTCGTCATGTGATGCCAGCCTCGCACAGGCCGATCGATGTCGTGGAACATCAGGCACAGCGGCACGCGCTCAGATACTCGGGCACGACCGACAGGCTCAATCAAACGAGCGTGGACCGCATCGTCACCGAGCTCAAAGGAAATCTCCGAGTAACGAGCGCAGGGGTTAACAAAGTCAATCGCCGTAATGGCCTGGCCTTGAATCTCAAGATTCGACGCGCATGTCTCTAAATCAGAAACATCTGCTTGGACATCGCCGTGCCAGTCCCGATATTCTGCGAGCCTTGACGAAACCGTTCCAGGCATCCCCGCGAGCCTGGGGACAATCAGCTCGTCGACATTGCTCTCGCACTTAGACATGAGCCTCCCCTCCCTCGCAGAAAAACGGAATGATCATGTCGTCAAAGTCCTGAATCTCCTCGTGGCCAAAGCCCTCAAAGAACTCGTGTCGCTTCTCACAGGCCAGGTTGTTGTAGACCGCAAACTGCGTCGCCGGCGGGCAGACGATATCGGCTGTGCCCGTGCCAAACAGCACGGGGCATTTGACCATGGGGGCAAAGTTCTTGGAATCGAAGTACGCCAGTTTGGCATAGGCCTCTTCAATACGAGTCGAGTCCTCGTCAAACCAACGCGACCAATAACGCAGGCCCTCATAAGCGATATCGTCGGCATCCAGATCCCAAACAAGGCGGAAATCCGACAGGAAGGGATAGAGGATGGCGGCACGATTGATAAGCTCGCTGTTAAGCGCGCAGGTCGCAATGCCCAAACCGCCGCCCTGTGATGCGCCGTTCACAAATACGCGGGAAAAATCGATGCCCTCGAGCTCGCGAACAATACGGCACAGAATGCGGATATCCTGGTGCAAGCGGACATAGTAGAGGTTGGCCGGGTCGCCATCGATACCGGCGACGATATGGCCCGCGACCGTTGTGCCTTCAAATCCACCAATATCCTCGGAGGGGCCACCCTGGCCGGGGCAGTCGAGGGCAATGAGCGCCATGCCCATGCCCGCAAACGACGCCTGCTCGAACCAGCTGCGGCTTGCACCCGGATAGCCGTGGAACTGTAACACCAGCGGCACGGGCTCGTCCGAAACCGGCTTGAGATACTTGGCATGCAGGCGGGCGCCGCACATGCCGGTATACCAGAGGTCAAAAAACTGGCAGGTCGCAGTATCGGCAATCGATGCCGCCTCGACCGCATAGTCGATCTTGACGGCGTCAGCCTCGGCCATGCGGTCGTTCCAAAAGAGATCGAAATCGGATGGACGGGGCATGGCGCCCCGATAACCACCAAATTGCTGTTGTAGCTCCTGAGCGCTTGGCATGGCCCGTGAACCCAACCTTTCGAAATCGCAACGGAGGTGCGCCCGGCAAGGGAACCGGGCGCACGGGAGGGAAAGCGAACCTACTCGCCGAGCTTGGGATGAAGCAGCGACGGCGCAGCGCCGAGCAGCATCTTGGTGTAGGGGTCCTGAGGGTGCTGGAAGACCTGCTTGGCCTCGCCCTGCTCGACGATCTTGCCGCCATTCATAACGATGATGTCGTCAGAGATATAGCGGACCGTCTGGATGTCATGGCTGATGAACACCATGGCCAGGCCGAGCTCCTTCTTAAGGTCGGTCAGCAGGTTCAGAATCTGCGCGCGGACCGAAACGTCCAGAGCCGAGGTGGGCTCGTCAGCGATGATGGCATCGGGGTTCAGCGACAGAGCACGGGCAATTGCGACGCGCTGGCGCTGGCCGCCCGAAAGCTGGCCGGGAAGAACCTCGGCGGCGGAGCTGGGCAGACCGGTGAGCTCCAAGAGCTCCTTGACGCGCTTCTCCTGCTCGGCCTCGGTACCCAGGTTGTGGACGCGCATGGGGTCGAGCAGCTGCTCGCGAACGACCATGCGGGGGTTGAGCGCCGTGGCCGGGTTCTGGAACACGACCGAGATGACGCGACCCATGTGGCGACGGTCCTCGGCGGTACGCTTGGTTACGTCCTTGCCCTTAAAGTAGACCTTGCCGCTCGTGGGGGCCTGCAGGCCGCACATGACGTTGGCGGTGGTGGACTTACCGCAACCGGACTCGCCGACGATGCCGATCGTCTGACCGGGCATGAGCTTAATCGTTACACCCTGGACGGCGTGAACCAGGTTAGGGTGCAGAATCGAGCCGGTACGGGTCCTAAAGGTGACATGGACGTCATCAAGGAAGATGATCGGCTCGACGCCGTTGACTGCGGTCTCGCTCATCTACATCACCTCCGCGTGAGGGGTCAAACCATTTGCCTTGAGCACCTCGTCGGGGAGCTCGGAATAGAAGTGCTCGGTGCCGGGCACGCGCTTGAAGACCGGACGGGTGTCCAGGCCAATGCGCGGATGGCTCGAGCGGGGCGCGAAGCGATCGCCCTTGGGGAAATCGCGCGGGCTCGGAACGGCGCCGGGCACCTGGTGCAGACGGCCCGAACCGCTCTCGATGGACAGAACGGAGCCCAGAAGACCGCGGGTGTACTCGTGGATCGGGTTAGTGAGCAGCTCCTTGGTGGGCGCCTGCTCGATAACCTGACCGGCGTACATAACCGTGATGTTATGGGCGACCTCGGCGACCAGCGCCAGGTCATGCGAGACGAAGATCATGGCAAAGCCGAGCTTGGCCTGAAGGTCGTTGAGCAGCTTGATGACCTGCTTCTGGACGGTAACGTCCAGAGCGGTCGTGGGCTCGTCGCAGATGACCAGCTTGGGGTCGCGGGTAAGGGCCATAGCGATCAGAACACGCTGACGCTGGCCACCAGAAAGCTCATGCGGGTAGCTCTCGAGCGTACGCTTGGGGTCGAGGCCCACGAGCTCCAGGAGTTCCTCGGCGCTGCGGGTGCCGCCGCGCTTGGTGAGCTGCTTCATCTGGGCAGAGATGAGCATGGAGGGGTTGAGCGAGGACAGGGCGTCCTGATAGACCATAGCGATATCGGTACCGCGCAGGCCGAACCACTCCTTCTTGCTCATCTTGAGCAGGTCGCGGCCCTCCCAGAGGACCTCGCCGGAAAGGTGCTCGTCATCGTCGGTCAGGCCCATGATGGCCAACGTGGTGATGGACTTACCGCAACCGGACTCGCCCACCAGGCCCATGGTCTGACCAGGACGGACGTCAAAGTTGACATGGTCGACGACGTTGATATCACCGTGATGCTCAAACTGAATGCAGAAATCGCGGACCGAAAGGATCGGCTCAACAGACTCGTCGGGCACATGGCGATCGTCACGCTTGAGCTCGACATCGCGCAGGGCGCCAAGGCGAGCGGAGAGGGACTGGGCCTGCTCCCTGTAGGCGCGAACGGGGTCGGAGACCAGCAGGTCGGCCTCACGACGCTTGGAGGAATCGGTCGGATCCAGGGCGGCGGAGGGAGCAGCGGCCATGGCGTCGGTAATGCCCTCGGAGAGGATGTTGAGTGCCAGGCAGGTGATCATGATGGCCAGGCCCGGGAACAACGCCTGCCACCAACGGCCGGCGAGCACGCCGCCGCGGGCGTCGGCGAGGATGTTGCCCCAGGTAGCGGTGGGCTCCTGGATACCAGCGCCGATGAAGGTCAGCGAAGCCTCGAAGATGATGGCGTCGGCGACTAGGGTAACGGTGAAGACCATGATCGGGGCGATGCAGTTACGCAGAACATGCTTGATTAAAATCCACGGAGCCTTGGCGCCGGAAACGATGACCGCGCGGACATAGTCCTCGCCGTACTCGGACACGATGTTGGCGCGCACGATACGGGCAATCTGCGGAGTGTACATAAAGCCGATGGCGAAGATGATCGACGGCACGGAGTTGCCCAGGATGGAGACGAAGACGGCCGCAAGGGCGATGCCCGGGATGGACATGATGATGTCCAAGATACGCATGATCGTCTCGGAGACGGCCTTGCGCGAAACCGCTGCAAGGGCGCCCACGACCGAGCCGCAGACCAGAGCCATGGCAGTGGCGCCAAAGCCGATAATCAGCGAGTAACGACCACCGTAGAGCATACGCGACAGAATATCGCGACCCTTATCGTCGGTACCGAAGATAAATCCGTTGCCGGGAGCCTGGCGAGCCGTAAAGATCTCGACCGGGCTATAGGGGGCAAGAAGGGGCGCCAGAATCGCAGTCAGGGCGACCAGCACCAGCACGACGGCGGCAATCTTAGAAGACAGCGTCATCTTCTTCCAGCCACCGAGCTTGAGCCCCTTGGAGGCAGCCTTCTCGAGCTGCTCGGTTTGCTTCTCTCGAATCTTTACCATAATCTACACCGTCCTGATGCGCGGGTTGATGAGCAGGTAGAGCATGTCAACCACGATGTTGATGATGATGAAGGCAAGAGCAACGACGATAACGACGCCCTGAACCAGGTTCGCCTCGTTGCCCTGAACGCCCTGCAGAATCGCGGTGCCCATGCCGGGGAGGTTGAAGATAACCTCGATGACGACGGCGCCGCCCATGAGGTAACCGATCTTAAGACCGAGGGTGGTGACCGGGGTGATCAGCGCATTGCGAAGAACGTTGATACCGACGACGACCTTCTCGGGAACGCCGGCACCGCGAGCCATACGGACATAGTCCTTGTCGAGCTCCTCGACCATGGCGGTACGCACGATACGAGTCATCTGGCCCGTCAGCGGAAATGCCAAGGCGATGGCGGGCATAATCATGCGGCCCAGATAACCAGCCGGATTCATGGTGAAGTGAGGCAGAGCACCCGATGCCGGGAGCACCTTAAGGTAGGAAGAGAACAGCAGGATCAACAGAACGGCAAGCCAGAACGACGGGGTTGCCAAGCCGGCGATGGAAAAGACGCGGATCACTTGGTCCGGCCATTTGTCGCGATACAGTGCCGCGATGACGCCGAGCAAAAACGAAACGACCGCACCGATGGCAAGGCCGATGAAGGTCAGCTGCATCGTGACGGGCAGGGCAGTGGAGATGCGCTTGGCAACGGAGTTGCGAGCAGCACCATAGGTGCCCATGTCGCCATGGATCAAATCGCCCATATAGCGCACGTAGCGCACGGGCCAGGGGTCGTCCAGACCATACTTCTCATGGTACTCGGCAACCGCCTCGGGCGAGGCACCGTCACCCAACGCCGTGTAGGCGGGGTCGGTCTTGGAGAACGACATAAGGAAGAACACCAGGACGGTGACGCCCAATGCCATGATCGGCAGCGCCACAAGACGCCTTCCAATCAAACGTAGCAAGTTGTTCACGTTCTCTCCCCTTTCTTTTGTCGGTAGGACCAACTGGTATATGAGTACGGATACTCATTACAAGACCCGAGCGACATCGAGGTCGCCCGGGTCTTTGTTTCAACTATGAGGATACGGTCCCAACGACCGACATCCTGCATACAGACTCAAGCGAGTCTTACGCCTTGACGGTCGCAACGCCCCTGAAGGACATGCTCGTCGTGCCGATGCCCTTGAAGCCATCGAGGGCCTCGCCGTTGGGCGCAGTGGACGGATCGTCCCAGGAAGCGGAGACGGTCTTGACGTGGACAACGGGGTACAGAACGGCGTTGTCGGCAATGATGTCAAAGCACTCGTTCCACTTCTTCTGCTGCTCGTCGCCCTCGGCGGCAAGAGCCTCGTCCATGAGACTGTGGAGCTTCTGCCACTCAGCGGACTCCTTCCACGGGCAACGGGTCTGCATCCAGACGTTGTCGCCGTACCACCAGTTGAGCAGCAGGTCGGGGTCGGCGCCGAAGCAGGAAGGATCGCCTGGGGCAAGGAGGATATCGTAGGCCTCGCCGCCGTCGATGGCAGCGTAGGTGGCCGGCGAGGTATCGGTCTGGATGGTCACATCGAAGCCGAGAGCGTCGAGGTCGTTCTTGACCTGGGCGGCCATGCCCTTAATCTGCTCGTTGTCGGTGGTGCGCAGGGTGATGGCACCCGGGGTGATGCCAGACTCCTCGATGAGCTTCTTAGCCTTCTTGGCGTCGGTCTTGTACACCGTGGAAGCCTCATGATAGTTGGTGAAGCTCTTGGGCAGGTAGCAGCTGGCAGCGGTGGCAAGGCCGGCGAAGGTGTTGCTGACCATCTTCTCGGTGTCGAGCGCATACATGACAGCCTGACGGACCTTGACGTTGTTCCAAGGCTCCTTGGCGACGTTGAACATGATGAAGCGGGTGCCGAAACCCTGAACGTTATCGATCTTGCAGCCGGCGCTCTCGAGCTGGTCGACGGCGTCAGCGGTAACGAGCTCCATAACGAGCGTGGAGCCCTCCTGCTGAGCGGTAACGCGAGCGGTGGGGTCGGTCAGGATGCTGTACTGGATCTTCTTATCCTCGGCAGCATACTCACCGTTGTACTCGGGGTTGGGAACCAGGGTGATCTCGGTATCGGAGATAGAGTCGTACATCCAGGGGCCGGAGCCGATCGGCTGCTTGGCGCGATCCTCCTCGGTCTGGGTGGCCGGGGTAACGCGGACGATGGCCAGACGATCCTTGAGCAGGGAGAAGTTGGGGACCTTGGTCTTGACCGTCACGGTGCTGGCGTCCTTGGCCTCGATGGACTCGAAGGGCTGGAAGAACGGAGCATAGGTAGCGGAAGCGGCGCAAGCGGTGTAGGAGGCAACGACATCGTCAGCGGTGACCTCGGTGCCATCGGAGAACTTGGCGCCCTTGCGGATGGTGACCTCGAAAGTGGTGTCGTCCACAGACTTGGGATCATCGGTGGCGAGCTCTTTGAAGGTGCTGTAGTCGTGGTAATCGATGCCGTAGAGGCCCTCGACGACGTGCCAGTTAGCACCCAGGCCCACAGCGGAGCCGGTGCTGGCGGGATCGAAGCTGGACGGAGCGTAAGCGGAACCAGCGGTGATCACGCCGCCGCCACGGTTGGCGGAATCGGTGGAACCGGAAGCGGAACCCTCGTCGCTAGAGCTGCCACCGCAGCCGGTGAGACCAAGCCCTGCGACAGCAGCGACGCTGCCGGTGAGGCCGAGGAACGAACGCCTGGACATACCCTTGTTGATGATGGCCATGTCTTCTCCTATCAATAGAGAATCTTACCCGGGAGCGCCTAGACGTGCCCCCGCGCAACTTGCGGACGATATATACCTTACCTACCGACGAACCCAACTGAGGTGCCGCGCTCGGCGACCGATACATACATACGCTTGAACGGTATTTGCTACCGTTCACCGAATTCATTGACAAACGATTCGCCAGACAGTATGTATCGACGAGGTGAGATATCAGTCTTCGTCAACCCGCAGGATAGCAGGGTTGTTCACCATGGCTAGTCAAACGTTTTAGCGTTAATTAAACCCGAAATCGGCTGGTAATCGCCGTGAAATAAATGATTGAAAATCACGCAATCATGTATATCAGTTGTTTAGAGGCGTGTTTAGTTTTCGGATTGCTTTGCCGCCGCCTCGGCGCGCTCGGCATTCCATGCAACGAGCGCCTCGTGAACCGCTTTGGCGACATCGGCAGGAATGCCTCGAACTTCCGCGATCTCTTGCTCGCTCGCCGCGCGCAAACGCTTCATCGAGCCAAAATGGCGCATAAGGGCACGTTTTCTGGTGGGTCCCACGCCTGGAACGTCATCGAGTACCGAAACCGTCATGGCTTTATCGCGCAATTCGCGATGGAACGTGATGGCAAAACGGTGCGATTCATCGCGCACCTGTTTAATTAGATAGAGCGACGCGGACCCGGTCGGCAGCACGACGGGAGTCTCGTCCCAAGGCACGAAAACCTCCTCATCGGCCTTTGCCAAGCCACAAACTGGTATATCGAGCCCAAGAGCCTCAAGTTGCTTCATCGCAGCGGTCAATTGCGGCTTACCGCCATCGACAACGAGCAAATCGGGGCGCGAGCCAAAGCGCTCGTCGGCCATGCGCTCGGGAGCATAACGTCGTCCCAAAACCTCGGACATCGACACGAAGTCGTTTGCCTCGTCCAATTCGGCCTGAATTTTAAAACGACGATACTGGCTCTTGTCGGCGCGCCCGTTGGTAAACACCACCATCGAGGCGACCGTAAAGGTGCCATGCAGTGTAGAGATATCGAAGCACTCGATACGCAACGGCGGCGATGGCAGCGCCAACGCACTTTCGAGCTCCAGGAGCGCTTGATTGGTGCGGTCGTCAGCGTACCCCGTTCGCATCATGTAGCGCATGAGGGCATGGCGCGCATTTTTGGATGCCATATCGAGCAGACGGTGCTTTTCGCCACGCTGCGGCCTATGGAGATGGCAGGAACGCTCACGCTTGCCCGCAAGCCACTCCCCCAGCGCTTCCGCATCCTCAAGCTCGACGGAAAGGTTGACCTCAGCTGGAATATCAGCCGTCTCGTCGTAATAGCGCTTAAGAAAGCCCGACTGGAGCTCTTCCTCGTCAACATCAAGACCCTTGTCGAGAATGAACTCGCAGGTGCGAACAGTTCGGCCCTCGCGAACGACGAAGACGCAAGCGGCGGAGATGGTCTCCTCGCGATAGAAACCGATGACATCTATATCGACACTGGAGGGAAAAACGACTTGCTGACGATCGTCCAGACCCCTGATGACCTCCAAACGACGTTTGACGCGTGCCGCGCGCTCAAAGTCGAGCGCCTCAGCGGCATCCGTCATCTCGGAGGTCAGCTCATCGACGACATCCTTGCGATGGCCCGACAAAAAGCGCTCGACACGCTTGACGTTCTTGGCATAGTCTGCCGGGGAAATCGCGCCGACACACGCACCCGGGCCGCGCCCGACATGGTAGTCAAAGCAGGGGCGCCCGTTTTGCGCGCAAATCATATTGACGATGTCTTCCTCGCCCTTGTGGGACTCGACGATACGGCGACAACGACGCCACTCCGCACAGGATGCGGAGCAGATGGGGATAACCTTGCGCAGCGTATCTATCGTCTCACGTGCCGCGCGGCTATCGGTATAAGGTCCAAAATAGCGCGTTCCCGGCTTATGACGCTCACGCGTGTATTTGATAGCGGGATACAGGTCGCCCTTTGTAATGGCGATAAAGGGGTAGCTCTTGTCATCCTTGAGGTCGACGTTAAAGTACGGATGGTACTGACCAATCAAATTGCGCTCGAGCACCAACGCCTCGTGCTCGGTCTCCACCACGATATAGTCAAAGCTCGCCACCAGCTGCATCATCAGCGGGATCTTCTGGCGCTCGTCCTGAAGCGTCACGTACTGACGCATACGGGCGCGCAGGTTTTTCGCCTTGCCCACGTAGATGACATCGCCCTTGGCATCCTTCCAAAGGTAGCATCCGGGCTGCGTGGGAACGCGCGAAACCTGCTCGGCAAGCGTTGGAATGTTGTCGTGACCGGCCACGCGCACCTACTTGCGACGAAGCAGCGCCGAGACCTCGGGCATCTTAAGGACGACGGCAAGGCCAAAGGTAACAGCAAGCGAGACGACACCCGCAACGCAAACATAGCCAAGAGTAATCAGAATCGAGCCGCCAAGTGCCCCGACAAAGTGTTCAAGCGCCCACATGACGCCGGCGCCTGCGGCAGCACCCAGGCCACCGAGCAAAAGGCCAAAGAAACCGCCATGTAGGATAGATTTGACCTGAAGGCCACGCAGGCGACGACGCAGCCACCACAGCGAACAGCCGACCAAGATCACGTAGTCGACGACATACGAAAGCGCGATTGCCGGCATACCGAAGCCCAGCACAACGCCAAACAGCAGAACCGAGCCGGCCTGGCCGATGGCGGAATACAGGCAATAGCGGCTATAGGGCTTCATGTCGAGCAAGGCAGAGAAGCTCTTCTGCATCAACACGACCACGCCGTAGAGCGGCAGCGAGAACGCCAGGTAGACAAGGAACTCGGACACCAGCGCCACGCCGGATTCATCGAACTTGCCGGCACAGTAAATCATGTTGAGCGGACGCGCGAAGACAATCAGGTACAGCGCAAACGGAATCAGGAAGAACAGCATCTGGGCGACGCCACGCGAAATGCCCGTGCGAACGCTGTCGTAATCCTTCTCCTGTGCGTCGTGAGAGAGCTCGGTATAGAGCGCCGTCGAAAGCGAGGCGGCAATCAGCGCGTAGGGCAGCGTGTACCACAGGCGCGCATAGGCGATGACGGAAGGGCCAGTCTCGGGCTGGACCACCAGCGCGGCAGCGTTGGTGATAGAAGTCGAGACAAACATGCACACCGTGGCGAGCAGCGTCGGGATACCGAGCGCAATCGTCTGGCGCAGCGCGGGGTCCTTAAAGTCGATATGGATATGGGGATGCACGCCGTGCTTGCCAAGCGCGGGAATCTGACATGCCATCTGAACAAAGACACCGAGGGTCGTACCGGCCGCAATCAAGATGATGCCGGCACGTTCGCCAAACTGTGCGGACACGGGCGCAAAACCCATAAAGCTCGCAATGACGATCACATTGTTGAGGACCGGGGCAAACGTCGACCAGAAGTAGTCGCGGTGTGCGTTGAGAACGCCCGAGAACACCGAACCCAAACCATAAAACAGAATCTGGATGGCAAAGAAACGGAACATGAACGCAGCGGTATCCATGCTGCCGCCGTCACCCGAAAGGAACGATTGCGTCCAGATAAAGCCCGGGGCGAACACGGTCCCCAGCAACGAAATGCCACCCAGCACCAAAAGCAGAATGCCGAGCAGGTTGCCCACGTACTCGTTAGAGGCCTCGCGACCCTGCTCACGCCTCACGCCCATGTACACGGGCAAAAACGCCGTCACGAGCATGCCGCCCATCACGAGTTCGTAGAGCATATTGGGCAGGTTGTTGGCGACCTGATAGGAGGACGAGAGTAGCGACATGCCGATAGCGGCCGCCATTGCCCACGTGCGGATAAAACCAGTGACGCGAGACACGATGGTCAGGATGGTCATAAGCCCGGCGGAACGACCAACCGTGGAGTAGTCCGACGAGCCCATGTCGTCAGTGTCATCTCGCGATGAAGAAGCTTCGGATGAGGGTGTCTGAGGCGCAGATTCTTCTGCAAAATGAGCTCCGCGCTTCAATTCTTCCTGCGGCATCGCTCAGTCCTCTCTCGTAATCGCGGCAACTGTCGCCCCGCAAAATGCAATTAAATCATCAGGTGCAAGCTCGAGCTGATAACCACGCTTGCCTCCCGAAATAAAAATGGTATCCCAAAGGACACATGTCTCATCAATGAGCGTCCGGTAGCGTTTTTTCATACCGACCGGACTGCAGCCGCCGCGAACGTAGCCAGTCGCCGCAAGCAAATCCTTCACATGCATCATGGCCAAGGACTTCTCCCCCGCGGCACGCGCGGCGGACTTTAGATCGAGCTCGTCGGCAACAGGGATGCAGCACACGACGTGGTCGTTGGACGGCGTCACGCAGACCAAGGTCTTAAATCCTTGTCCGGGCTCCTCGCCAAGCTGCTCCGAAATCGCGACCCCCAGGCCCGCCGACTCATCACCATCGTCTTCGTACGTATGTAGAACATAGGAAATGCCGGCGCTTTCCAGCTCGCGCATCGCATTGGTTTTTGGCGTCTTTACAGCCTTTGCCATGGCATATCCTTTCCCTCGCATTCGGACGCAAGGATTAAGTATATGTCCAATTCGGCTGCATACGTCACTTCGACACAGCAAGCGCCATCGAATCACAAGGAGTCGATGGCGCCCATAAACTGAATCGCCTATTTATTGAGCATCAAGTTGAGCCTGACGCTCCCGGTCACGCCTGAGCAACGGCGCCAAAAACTTGCCCGTATAACTCTGCGGACAGTCCGCAACCTGCTCCGGTGTGCCCGAAACCACGACGGTTCCGCCGCCGTTACCGCCCTCGGGGCCCATATCGATCAGGCGGTCGGCAACCTTGATGACATCAAGGTTGTGTTCAATCACCAGCACCGTGTTGCCCGCATCGACCAAGCGCTGCAGCACATCGAGCAGCTGGCGGACGTCCTCAAAATGAAGGCCGGTCGTCGGCTCATCCAAAATATAGAACGTCTTGCCCGTCTGGCGTCGATGAAGCTCCTTGGCGAGCTTCACACGCTGCGCCTCGCCGCCCGAGAGCGTCGTAGCGGGCTGGCCCAGGCTCACGTAGCCCAAGCCTACATCGTACAGCGTCTGGAGCTTGCGCTTAATCTGCGGGATATTCCCAAAGAAGGCCAGTGCCTCGGTGACGCTCATGTCGAGCACGTCCGAGATAGTCTTACCACGGTAGGTGACCTCAAGCGTCTCGCGGTTATAGCGTTTGCCGCCGCAGACCTCACAGGGGACATAGATATCGGGAAGGAAGTGCATCTCGATCTTAATTTGTCCGTCGCCCTTGCATGCTTCGCAGCGACCGCCGCTCACGTTAAAGGAGAAACGTCCCGGCGAGTAGCCGCGCGCCTTCGACTCCGGCGTACTCGCAAACAGCGCGCGAAGATCATCCCACAGGCCAATGTACGTAGCAGGGTTGGAACGCGGCGTGCGGCCAATCGGCGACTGGTCGATATCGATAACCTTATCGATACACTCGATGCCCTCGATTTTCTTATACGGACCCACAGGGCGCGTCGAACGGTGAATGGCATTCGTAAGGGCAGGTGCGATAGTGTCGGTAACCAGGGAGCTCTTACCCGATCCCGACACGCCGGTAACGACCGTAAGCGTACCAAACTCGATCTTGGCGGTAACGTTTTTGAGGTTGTTGGCGCGGGCGCCCGTGATCTTAAGGCAGCCGCGACCGGGCTTGCGGCGTTCATCGGGAACCCGGATCATTCGTTTGCCGGTCAGATAAGCGCCCGTCATCGACTCGGGACACGCCATGATATCGGCAGGCGTTCCCGCCGCGACTACGTGTCCGCCGTTCACGCCCGCGCCGGGGCCCATGTCGATCACATAGTCGGCAGCACGAATCGTATCCTCATCATGCTCGACGACGATGACGGTATTGCCGATATCGCGTAGGCGCTCAAGCGTCTTGATCAGGCGCTCGTTATCGCGCTGATGGAGGCCAATCGATGGCTCGTCCAAAATGTACAGGACACCCATGAGGCCGGCGCCGATCTGCGTTGCCAGGCGAATGCGCTGGGCCTCGCCTCCGGAAAGCGTCGCCGAGGCACGATCGAGGGTCAGATAGTCGAGTCCGACATCGACCAGAAAACGCAAGCGCTCCAGGATTTCCTTGACGATGCGCCCGCCGATAAACTGTTGGCGCTCGGTGAGTTCCAGGCCCTCAAAAAACTCGAGCGACTCACGGCACGATAGGCAGCAGACCTCGTAAATGGACTTGCCGCCCACGGTGACGGCGAGCATCTCGGGGCGCAAACGAGCGCCGTGGCAGCTCGAGCACGGCTCCTCGCGGATGTACTTCTCCAAGCGCGCCTTGGTGTTCTCATTCGTCGTCTCGGTATAGCGCTCGTACAGGATATTGCGCACGCCCGAGAACTTGGTGTCCCACTGGCTGCGGCGCCCATCGAGCTTTTGATAGTCGACCGAAATCTTCTGGTCGCCCATGCCGTCTAAAAACGCGCGACGCACCCGCGGAGGCAGATCCTCCCACGGCGTATCGACGCTCACCTTAAAGTGTTTGCAGACCGCAGCGAAAATCTGTGGATAGTAGTTAGAGTTGCCAAACAGGCTGCCAAAGACCCCGTCGGCGATCGACTTCGAGGGGTCTTCGATTAGGGCCTCGGCATCGACCGTCTTCTTAAGGCCCAGGCCATCGCACTCTGGGCACGCGCCATAGGGCGCGTTGAACGAGAAATCACGCGGCTGCAGGTCATCGATGGAGTGCCCATGCTCCGGGCACGCTAACGCCAGCGAATACTCCAGCAACTCGCCTTCGGTCCCCTCGGGAGCGTCGCGGTCGGGCAGCAAGTATACGTTCACATTGCCGTGCGCCAGCACGGTCGCCTGCTCAACAGACTCGGCGATACGGCCCAGAGAGTTCTCACGGATCACGATGCGGTCGACCACGACCTCGATATCGTGCTTGAACTTCTTGTCCAGATCGATCGGATCGTCGAGCGAGCGCACTTCACCGTCGACACGCACGCGGCTAAAGCCCTCGGCGCGAAGATCCTCAAACAGTTTGGTGTACTCGCCTTTTCGCCCGCGCACCACCGGTGCCAGCACAAACGCGCGGCGGCCCTCCCCCGCCGTCAAGACCTTGTCGGCAACCTGGTCGGTCGTCTGGCGCTCAATGACACGGCCGCATTCGGGACAGTGCGGGGTGCCCACACGGGCGAACAGCAGGCGCAGATAGTCATAAATCTCGGTTACGGTGCCAACCGTCGAGCGAGGGTTTTTAGACGTCGTCTTTTGGTCGATCGACACCGCCGGCGAAAGGCCGTCGATTGAATCCAAGTCGGGTTTGTCCATCTGTCCCAAGAACTGGCGCGCATAGCTCGAAAGACTCTCGACGTATCGACGCTGGCCCTCGGCATAGATAGTGTCAAATGCCAGCGAACTCTTGCCCGAGCCAGAAAGACCGGTAATGACCACGAGTTGGTCACGCGGAATGGAAACATCGATATCACGGAGGTTGTGCTCACGGGCGCCGCGAATAACGATAGAAGAATCAGACATGGAAGCTCCTTGCCTCCTATTGCATCGAATCATACTGCCGATGAGTTTAGCGCACTCGACGCGCACAGATGTTCGTAATACAAGATTCGCAGACCTTTAGCTTTGCGTATCGGGCGCTTTGTTTCTCGAAATGCCGTGGAAAGGTTACAGTAATCTAATACTGAACTTAATTTGCTGTACCAGAGGAACGTCCATGACCGAAGATATCCCCCTTGAAATCACTTCGAGCGACATGGCCAATCTGCCCATATTCATCGCCGTCCTTATCGTGGCCGCCGTCGTCGTGCGCGTGTATTTTTCAATCAAACGCAACGAAAAGCCACCCATTGCCCGCGTCTTTTGGTGCGCGACGCTCCTCATCCCGCTCGGCGTGGTAGCTGCATGGGTTACGAATCAATTGCTCGTAAATGAGGGCAGCTCCCTATGGGTCCTTTCTTATTCGGCGCTCGGTGCTGCCGCCGTCATGCTTCTTGTCGAGCCCTTGGTTTCGGGACTTATCGACCAAACCGACCTTGCGACGGGAACGGTTGCCTGTATTTGCCGTGACATCCTTGTCATCGCCGCTGTTTCAGCGCTCTCGTTCGTTTCACTCGAAATTGCCTGCAACGAAACGTTCTATCGCATTCCCGCCAACTCATTCGGGTTTTCCGTCGGGCTGCTCGCGACGGTTCTGCTCTCCCTTTATTTGCTGGGACAGCGTCATGGAGGCGTCATGGCTCTCGTGCCCGTCGTCTGCTGCATCCTTGGCATTGCCGAGCACTTCGTCATAACGTTTAAAGGCGAAGCCATCCTGCCAAGCGATATCTTGGCCCTTGGCACCGCAATGGAAGTGAGCGAGGGATACGAGTTTACCTTTACCGCCGGAATCGTAACTTCTCTCGCCCTGCTGGAGATTTCCCTGGGGCTTCTTTCGCTCATCCGACCGCGAAAGCTCCGTACGCCCACCCATGTCTTCCCCGCTATCGCCGCTAACCTCTGTGCTTTTCTGCTAGTGACCGTTGTGGGGCTCTCAGGCTTTTCCAACATCGACTTGGAGCAGGCGCTGGATTTTGGATTTGACCGTTGGCAGCCCATCACCACGTATGCGTCTCAGGGTTTTATCACTTCGTTCACCGAAATGGTCAACGAGTTGCCCATTGAGAAGCCCGAAGACTATACGCCCGATGAGGCGCAGAGCATCGAGCAGGAGCTCGCCGCCGCCTACGACAGCACATATGGCTCGAGCGAGCAGCGCGCGGCGGCCGTTGCCCAGTTCAATGAAATCAAGCCGACGATTGTTGCCGTCATGAATGAGAGTTTTAGCGACCTTTCGTGCTTTGAGCAGCTCCAGGCGGCCGGGTACACCGGCCCCGCATTCTACAACTCGCTTCCCGACACACTTGTTCGCGGCACCATGCTCGCTTCGGTCGCCGGTGGCGGAACGGCGAACTCCGAATTCGAATTTTTGACCGGAGCGACAACGGCCTTTGTCGGATTAGGCAAGATCCCCTATCAGCTGTATCAGATGAATGGCGTAAACAGCCTGGCAAAGGACCTTAAAGAGCTTGGGTATACCACTACCGCTATGCACCCGCAAAACCCCGTCAACTACCATCGAGATAAAATCTATCAGCAGCTGGGCTTTGGAGACTTTCTTTCAATCGGCGATTTCGAAGGTGCGCCCTATTACCATGCCGGCGTATGCGACTACGTCACCTACGACAAGATACTCGACCTGCTTAGAACCGACGAAGCGCCGCAGTTCATCTTTGACGTCACGATGCAAAATCACGGCGGCTACGACTATGGCACCGTTCCCGCCGAAGAGCTGACAAACTATTGGGTCGAGGGAGCCAGCGAAGGCGCCAACAGCGCGCTCAACACCTATCTCACCTGCATCAACGCATCCGACCGGGACCTCGAGTACTTTATCAACGAGCTCCGCAACATCGGCAGACCGGTTGTTCTTGTCTTTTTTGGCGACCATCAGCCGAGCGCCGCAACGACTCTCAACGACGAGCTGTGCCCTCAGGAAGATACGGCAAGCCACGCTTTCCGTATCTATCAGTCGACATATCTCGTCTGGGCTAACTATGAGATCGCCGGCAATACCGAGCTCAACGTCTACGACACCGTCGGGGCAAACGAGATTGCAGCCATTACCCTTAATAAGATCGGCGCCCCGCTCACCAATTACCAAAAGGCCCTGCTTGCGACAAGGTCAGATGTGCCCACCATCAATGTCGCCGGCTATCTCGGTGCCGACGGGCTGCGCTACGACTTGGAATCGGAAGACAGCCCCTACGCCTCGACGATCGACAAGCTGCAGCGCATGCAATACCTCGAGTTCGCCAGCAAAGTTCAGTAAGCCCGCCCATTCGCTTGGGCCCATCGTATTGCAAGCACGCTCGGCCCAAACGCATCGCAAATGACTCCCGCTCGCAAACGAGGGTACAATGACGCTCGTGTCACATCGCGGGGCCCCGGCCCCAGCATATACAAAGGAGTCATACATGGGTTGCGAACACGCACAGGCCGCCGGCGGACAAACGTCGCCGTCGCAATTTGAGGAGAACACGCTGTCCGAGGTCAAGCGCGTCATCGCCGTGCTTTCCGGCAAGGGCGGTGTCGGCAAGTCGTTTGTCACCGGTGCCATCGCCACCGAGCTTGCCCGTCACGGCCACAAGGTCGGCGTCCTCGATGCCGACATCACCGGTCCCTCTATCCCCAAGATGTTCGGTATGAGTGGACGCCACGTCCATGCCCTTGGCAACCTTATGCTGCCCGAAATCTCCGAGCACGGCGTCAAGGTCATGAGCTCCAACCTGCTGCTCCAAAACGAGACCGACCCCGTCCTTTGGCGCGGTCCGGTCATCGCAGGCGCCATTAGGCAGTTCTGGAGCGAGACCTCGTGGGGCCCCATCGACTACCTACTGGTCGACATGCCTCCGGGAACAGGCGACGTCGCGCTCACCGTCTTCCAGTCGCTGCCGGTCGACGGCATCGTCATTGTCACGAGCCCGCAGGATCTGGTCTCGATGATCGTCGCCAAGGCGGTCAACATGGCCGAGAAGATGAACGTCCCCATTCTGGGCATTGTCGAGAACATGAGCTATATTGAGTGCCCTGACTGCGGCAAGAAGATCGAGGTCTTTGGCAAGAGCAAGCTCCCCGAGGTCGCAGAGCGCTATAACCTCGACATCTTGGGCCAGCTTCCCATTAATCCGGCACTCGCCGAGGCCTGCGATAAGGGCGAGGTCGAGACCGCGCTGCCCGATGGCATGTTGCCCAAGGCAGTCTCTGCCGTCGAGGCTATTACCCCGCACGAGACCGACGAGGCCTAAGTGAACGCGAGCGCCCTCTATGACGTCTTGGTAATCGGCGGCGGGGCTTCAGGCCTCGCCGCCGCCATTACGGCCGCACGCGCTGGCAAAAGCGTCTGCATCGTTGAGCGCGATGTCGCCTGCGGCCTCAAGCTCCTTGCGACCGGTAACGGCCGTTGCAACCTCTCCAACGAATCGATTGATCCTCAGCGGTATAACCACCCCGCATTCGTCGAATCCGTCATGGGCCCCCAGCCCGAACAAGAGCTTATGGGTTTCTTCTCCTCGCTGGGCATCATGACAACCTCCGAGGAAGGCCGGCTGTACCCGCGCTCCCTTCGCGCCGAATCGGTGCGCGACGCGCTTCTCAACGTTTGCGACCGCCTAGGTATCACCTTAATCTGCGGAGCCAACGTTGCCACGGCGCACAAAGCTTCCGAAGGCTGGGCACTCCAAATAGACCGTCCAGCGCGGGCGCTCAAGGCAAAAAAGCACGACGACCGAAAATCGGAGCTCCGCTCGCTTCGGAAGGCGCTCGCCGATGTCCCTCGCAAGAACGAGGCCCTGCAGGCACATGCCGTAATTATCGCTACGGGCGGCAACCCCACCGGTATCGCAAAGACGTTCGATCTTTCCCTCACCCCGCAGCACCCCGTCCTCTGCCCTGTGTCGGCATCGGTCTTCGGCGACCGGACTGCGCTCAAGACACTGGATGGCCTGCGCGTCCGCGCCCGTTTGACGCTCACCCGCAATCACGAGGGGCTCTGGCGCGAAGACGGCGAAGTGCTCTTCCGAACCTTTGGCATCTCGGGCGTTGCCGCCTTTAACCTCTCCCGTCGCGTCCAGTGCGGCGACACGATTCTGCTCGACGTTTTCCCCGACCTCTCCAAAGACGAGTTGCTCGATATGCTCAACCAGCGAGTTGAGTTGCTCGGCGGCTTTTCACCCCGCGATCCCCGCTGGCTCGACGGCATGCTCGCCCCGCAGTTCTCTCACGTTGTCTGCACCGCATTCGAACAGTGCCACCCCGGGTCGTACGACGCCATCCATCTGGTCTCAATCCTCAAGCATTTTAAGCTGCTCGTCGAGGGAACGACAGAGGAGCGTTCGGCCCAGGTCACGCGCGGCGGCGTGCCCATCGAGAGTGTCTCAGCTCCCAACCTCTGCGTGAGCAACGCGGCAGGCGCCCCACTTTACATCTGTGGCGAGGCGCTCGACATCGATGCCGATTGCGGCGGTTTCAACCTTGCGTGGGCTTGGATCTCGGGTATTCGCGCTGCAAGCAGCCTATAGCCGCGCAGTCTATAATCAAAACGCATTCGGGCCGTCTGGGACACCGAGCGGCCTCTTTTTTGCATCTAAGGAGACCTCGATGATCGAAATCACCCAAGTCCACGCGTCGCTCGATGAGGCCGGCGACGAAAAAGCCTGCCTCATCGTTGGCAAGCGAGTCGTCAAACGCGTCCTGCGTTGCAAAGACTCCGAGATCAAGTCCATCGAGCTCCACCGCAAGTCAATCGACGCTCGCAAAAAACGAGACGTCCATTTTATCCTGAGCTTTCGTGTTGAGCTGACTAGTCCCCACCTCGAGCGAGAAGCGATCGACAGCGTTGCCGAGCGTGACCGCTCGCGCGTACGCGCGATAGAAGACTATGAGCCTTCATTCCCCTCCCCCGCCTCCGACGCACCTCAAGAACGCCCTGTCGTTGTCGGCGCCGGATGCGCCGGCCTTTTCGCTGCGCTTACGCTCGCCGAAGCAGGTCTTAAGCCCTTGCTCATCGAGCGCGGCGACCCGGCATTTCGCCGCTCGCGGGCGATCGACCTCTTTCTAAAGGAGCGCATCCTCGACCCCGAGAGCAATATCCAGTTTGGTCTGGGCGGCGCGGGGACCTTCTCGGACGGCAAGCTCAATACGGGAACAAAAAATCCCGCCCATCGTCTTATCCTCGAAACCTTCGTCGAGGCGGGTGCGCCCCGCGATATTCTGTGGGATGCCAAGCCGCACATTGGCTCCGACATCCTTCCCAAGGTTGTCACCGCTATATCCCAGCGCATCGAGCAGCTCGGAGGTGTCGTCCGTTATCGAACGAAGCTCGTCGACATTCGCATCGACGCGTCTGGCGCCATCACCGGCATTGATGTCCAATCGTCCCAAGACGCCGCTTACGAGTCAATCGAGACAAAGCACCTCATCCTCGCCTGCGGGCATTCTGCTCGCGATATTTTTGAGCTCCTTAAGGACCACAACGTGGCCCTCGCACAAAAGACCTTTGCCATGGGCGTTCGCATCGAGCATCCGCAACGCGACATCGACCGAGCCCAATATGGAGCCTCGGCGGGACATCCAGCGCTCGGGGCGGCCCCCTACAAACTTGTTGCCCATCTTCCCAACGGCCGCAGCGTGTTCTCGTTTTGCATGTGCCCCGGCGGGCAGGTTGTCGCCGCCTCTTCCGAGCAGGGCCATCTGTGCGTCAACGGGGCCAGTCTCAATGCCCGCGACGGACGCAACGCAAATGCCGCCCTGCTCGTTAACGTCACGCCTGAGGACCTTCCCAACAATGACCCGCTCGCCGGCATCGAGCTCCAGCGTGCCTGCGAGGCGGCCGCCTATCGCCTGGGCGGTTCCAACTGGAACGCACCAGCACAGCTCGTCGGAGATTTCCTCGCAGGACGCGCCAGTAAGGCGCCCGGAAAGGTAAAGCCCACCTATCCGCTCGGTGTGACCTGGACGGCAATTGACGAAGCCCTGCCGCAGCATATCATCGAGTCGCTCCGCCTGGGACTTCCCCTACTCGGAAAAAAGCTACGCGGCTACGACTGCCCCGATGCCGTTCTTACCGGCGTGGAGACTCGTTCGAGCTCACCGGTCACTGTCACCCGAGACCGAACGTGCCATGCCGTGTCGACCCCGGGCCTCTACCCTTGTGGTGAGGGAGCTGGATATGCCGGCGGCATCATGAGCGCGGCCACCGACGGCATCCGTTGTGCCGAAGCCCTGATCGCAGACCTCTAACGCACGAATTCCAGCGCGCAAAAGACACAGGCCCCAAGCTCCACAGGGAACTCGGGGCCTGTTCACTATTTCTTAAACCGTGCACCCTGGCGTTTTCTGCCCGATGCGAACGTGGAACCCTTGCGGGCCTGCGAACGTAAGCGCTCGATCGTCTCGTCCTCAGACGCACCCTCGAGCATCGCCCGAATCTGAACGACGGCATCGCGCAGGCGCGCCGCCTCCTCAAAGTCCATGGCGGCAGAAGCGTTACGCATATCCTCTTCCATGGTTTCGACGATCCGCACGAGCTCGTCATGCGGCAGTTCTTCCAACTGCTCCGCAAGTGTCTGCTCGGGCGCCACTGTTTCCGGCACGCCACCCTCGCCCAACTCATCGGGCGTATAGAATGCGCCATGGCCAAGAGAGTCGCCCTTCGAGCGTCCCTTGGAACCCACGGTTTTTTCGGCCTCGGCAATAAAACTTGAGATGTCGTTGATGGCCTTGCGCACCGTCTTGGGCACAATGCCATGTTCTTCGTTATATGCCATCTGAATCTCGCGGCGGCGCTGCGTCTCCTCGATGGCCTCTTTCATCGAATCGGTCACAACGTCTGCATACATGATGACTTCGCCATCGGCGTTACGGGCCGCGCGGCCAATCGTCTGAATCAGCGAACGGCGGTTGCGCAAGAAGCCTTCCTTATCGGCATCGAGAATTGCCACCAGTGAGACCTCGGGGAGATCCAAGCCCTCGCGAAGCAGGTTGATGCCAACGAGAACATCAATCTTTCCCTCGCGCAGCGTTCGCAGGATCTCGACACGGTCCATCGTCGCTGTATCGGAGTGCATGTAATTGACCTTAATGCCGGCATCAAGCAGATGGTCGGTCAGGTCCTCGGCCATGCGCTTGGTGAGCGTGGTCACCAGCACGCGCTCCTTGCGGGCAACGCGCTCGCGAATCTCGTCCTCAAGATCGTCAATCTGCCCACGAACCGGACGCACATCGATCTTGGGGTCGAGCAGACCGGTCGGACGAATAATCTGCTCCACGTCGTTTTGGCTCACCCGCAGCTCGTAGTCGCCCGGTGTGGCCGAAACATAGATAAACTGGGGTATCCTTGCCTCAAACTCATCGAAACGAAGCGGGCGATTATCGAGTGCCGAGGGCAGGCGAAAACCGTGTTCCACCAGCGTTACCTTACGCGAGCGGTCACCTTCGTGCATACCGCGAATCTGCGGCACCGTCACATGGCTCTCATCGATGATGCAGAGCATGTCCTTAGGAAAGTAATCGATCAGGGTAAACGGCGGCTCACCCGGCTTACGCCCGTCCAGATGACGCGAGTAGTTCTCGATGCCGTTGCAAAAGCCCATCGTTTCGAGCATCTCGAGATCATAGTCGGTACGCTGCTGCAGACGCTGTGCCTCGAGCAACTTATCAGTCGCCTTGAGCTCGGCCACACGCTTCTCGCACTCTTCACTGATTGATTTCAGAGCGGCCTTGACCTTTGGCTTCTCGGTCACGTAATGCGAGGCCGGCCATACGGGGATGGCCTCGTACTCACGAAGCATCTCTCCGGTAACCTCATCGATCTCGGCAATCAGCTCGACCTCGTCACCAAAGAACTCAAACCGCAACGGATGCTCGGCATAAGGCGGATACACGTCGACGACATCACCGCGCACGCGGAACGTGCCGCGCGCCAGGTCATAGTCATTGCGATCATATTGAATGTCGATAAGCGCATGGATAAAGTCATCGCGCTCGAGCGGCACCTTCTTGTCGACGTTTGGAGCCAGACCCGCATAGTCCTCAGGAGAGCCAATGCCATAGATACACGAGACTGATGCGACAACGATCACATCGCGTCGAGATAGCAGCGATGCGGTCGCCTGATGGCGCAGCATCTCGACCTCTTCGTTAATCGAGGAGTCTTTCTCGATATATGTATCGCTTTGCGGCACATACGCCTCGGGCTGATAGTAGTCGTAGTACGAGACAAAGTAGACCACAGCGTTGTTGGGAAAGAACTCTTTGAGCTCGCTCGCAAGCTGAGCGGCGAGCGTTTTATTGGGAGCCATGACCAGCGTCGGCTTCCCCAGGGCCTCAATAGTCTTAGCCATCGTGAAGGTCTTGCCCGAACCAGTCACGCCCAGCAAAACCTGATAGCGATCTCCGTCCCTCACACCCTGCACAAGCGACTCAATGGCCTTAGGCTGAGAACCTGCAGGCTCATAGGGAGAAACGACTTCAAACGGCACCTCAGCGCCCTCAACGCCAAAGCGCTTAAGTTCACCGCCAACGCGTTCTACTTCAAATTCCGCCATGGATACTCCTAACTCATATATCTGCAGTATACGCAGGCGGCAGGCATAGTCCTATACGAACCGATCGGGATAGAGGGTCTTATAGCGAACCCAGGCATTATTGACGCGAATCAGATACGCCTGCGTCTCGGGAAAGGTGATTGCATTGTGCAGCGACGTACTTTGCTGCGCCCATCCGTCGACATTGCCCATGCCGGCGTTATAGGCGGCAATAGCGCTATCCGTCGACCCGTTGAAATACGTTAAGAGATACGAGAGGTACGCACAGCCAAACTCGATATTCGTAGCCGGATCGTTAAGGTTGTCGGCCGAATACTCCCCACCGTCGACAAGACCCTTGGCGATCATATCCTGGGCAGTCTCGGGCATCAGCTGCATCAATCCCTGAGCACCCTGATTCGACTCAGCCTCGGGATCCCAATTCGATTCCGACTTAATGACAGCGCACACCAGATACGGATCCAGATTATGCGAAATACTCGATTGCTTTACATACGCCTCGTAGTCAATTGGATACAAAGGCTTAAAGAAGGCGGCAGGAGCATACGAGTAGACGAGCGAAATAAGGCCGAAGGCAAAAACGGCAGCCAGCGGTATAAGGCGATACCACGCAAAGAAACGTGTCTTAGGCATCGGCATCCTCCTGATTCGCAGTGTCTATAAACCCATGGCATGCAAGCCATGAGTCAAGCTGCTCAAAGAGCGAATTATCACCTGCGGTATTATCAATCACCGTTGTAGCGAGATTGCACAGCGCAGACTCATCGGGCTGGCAAGCAGAACGGGCATCGAAATCAGATGGCTCCATGCCACGCTGAATAGCACGCTTGCGACGAACTGACAAAGGGGCGCTGATGACCAGAATTTCATCAGCCAAGCCAAATCCATCCTCAAAACCAGTCGGGGCAGAAACCTCGACCACCGCAAAGGGGTAACGGGGGGAAGAAACCGTGCAGCAAACCGGATCAAGAATCCTCAGTGACAGCTGCTCAATGAGAACGGGGTGCACAATGCTATTGAGCCTCGCGACCGCATCAGGAGAAACAAAAGCTCGAGAAGCGAGTATGTTACGGCGAACGCCGCCCTCCTCGTCCAAAATATCCCAGCCAAATTCTTCCGCGAGGGCATTGACGATATCGGAGCCTGGCACATACAGCGATTTGGCAAGTTCGTCCAGATCGATAAGCATGGCGCCATGAGATTCGAGATAGCGGCAGGCAGTCGACTTACCCGAAGCAATATTGCCCAAGACAAAAACGGTAAACATCAAGTCCTCCCTAACGCCAATGGGAGTTATTATCGCGCAAATACAAAAGAAGGACTCAAAATACAGCCAAACAGTAAGACAAGCTAAGAGAAGGCGAGTTCTTGTATTACAGCTCTCTATAAAACGCAAAAAAGGGGGA
>NZ_QSKB01000031.1:0-315 GCF_003469085.1 Collinsella sp. AM29-10AC | reverse complement strand
GACGGCTCGGTGCCGTCCACCGGTCAGCGGCGCCCTGGCCTCCCACGGGCTGGCCCCGCAGTACTCTCGGCGCGATGGGGCTTAGCTTCCGGGTTCGGAACGGGACCGGGCGTGCCCCCCATGCTCTGGCCGCTGACCGGTGGGCGGCGCCCACCGTTACGGTGTCCGGTATCGCATACACGTGCCCTGGGGGCCGCATGGCGCATAGGAAAGATCTGACTCGGGGGCATCCTCGTGCCCGGACCGCGCTTTCGAGCGCGAAGTCCCGCGGGCCGCGAGGTGCGGTTCCGGAAGAGCTCGGGCGATTAGTGCGGC
>NZ_QSKB01000030.1:0-32623 GCF_003469085.1 Collinsella sp. AM29-10AC | reverse complement strand
CCTCCCTTTTCTCGAACCTTAATTTCAAAGTCCAAGAAATGGGATGCAGTTCACAAAGGTGCCTGTCCCCTTTGCGGTGATTCTGTACCACCAAGATGTGTCAAATGACTCCGTATGCCTAGGTTCGTAAATGTGAACCCAGGCCTCTACCTGCGGTTTAAGTCAATATGATTTCGCCATCGCCACACTCGTCCCGGGAACGCTACAATCGAGGACACGATTATTCGTCCACCCAAAGGACCGTCCTTGAACCTGAGCAGGCCTAAAATCAACGCGCTTCTGGCACTCGCGCTCTTCACCTTCGCCTTCCTTGCCGCCGAGTTTCGCTTCGACGTCAATGTCGGGCTACTCGCCGGCGCCGAACGTGTTGTGCTCGCACAGGGCTTTATTCTAGGTGCGAGCGTGCTCGGCTTTATCGGATATGCGCCGCTGCTCGGGCTCGCACAGCGCAAAGGCCGGCCTCGGGCAGTTGTCAGCACCGCCGTCCCCATCGCCATCTTGGGGTTGACTCAGATTCAGTCCCCCACGAGCCCGCTTGCGCTCGAGATTCTGGGATGCCTCGCATTCCTTGGACTCGGCCTACTGGGCGGCGCGGCACACCATGCCTTCGCAACGACATTCCAAGACGATCCCAAGCTCGCCACCGGTGCGGGAGCAGCCTATGCCGCGGGCATCCTGATGCAGTTCGCCATCAACCTGCTCAATTGCGGCGGCATCGCAGAGCTCATCGTCCTTGGCACAGCGACGATCGCCATCTCCGCCCTCAGCGTCGTTCCCCAAAAGGCTGCTGAGAGCTCCAGCCCCGCCATCAATCCCCTTGTTGAGCCATCGCACGCCCTTGCCAAGCAGGCGTGTTGGAGCATCGCGCTCGTCATGATTCTGGCCTGTCTGTTCTCTACTCTCGATAACGTGGTCACGTTCTCCAACGCCCACGGCACCATCGCCGTGCAGACCTGGCCGCGCCTCTTTTTGGCAGCGAGCGGTCTTGCCGCCGGTCTTATCTTTGATCTTGCCGAGCGTCGCTACATGGGACTCGTCATGTTCGGCGTCACGGTACTCTCCACTATTTCGATCTTAGCCGTCGAAGCAGGAGCCGATCCCAACCTGGGCCTCATTGTCTTTTACCTGAGCTCGGGCTTTTTCGTCACGTTCTTTACTGCCACGTTTACTCAGCTGGCACCGCGCATGCACGCGCCCGCCTTCTGGGCCGGCATGGGACGCGCCGCCAATAACGTGTGCGCGTTCACCACGTCGGGCGTCTCGCTTGCGCTTGTGACCTCGGGCAATGTTGCTCTCATCATGATCGGTGCGCTCGTTTTGCTCGTCGCCGCCTGCGCGGCATTTGTGGCAGCCGGCTTGTTCCGCCTACCCCAAACCGAGCAGGAGCGCGAACATCAACAGCTTGCCGAGGAGGCGCTGGCAGCACCGAGTATCGAGGAGCAGCGTCAGGTCTTCATCACCGATCACGCTCTCATCCCGCGCGAAGTTGACGTGCTGGTGGCTGTGACCCAAGATGAGCGCCCGCTCAAACAGGTCGCCGAGGAGCTTGGTATCTCGATGCGCATGGTGCAGCGCCACCTGAGTTCCATTTATCAAAAGACCGGCACGCAGACGCGCGCCGGTCTCACCAAGGCCTTCCCCTCCGCCTAAAACAAACCACCACAAAGGTGCCTTTGTGGTGGTTTTGATTGGCTAGGCTTCGAGCTGGGCGACTTTGTAGCGGTAGGCAGCGGCGATAACGTCTTTGCAGCCTTCGCGCCCCAGCTTGGCGCGGTTGACGACGATATCCTTACCGCTCGTCATCTTCCACTTGCCGGCGCTGTAGCGCTTATAGAACGCCTCGCGCGCCTTCTGCTGCTGTTTGACCAGCTTGGCGCCCTTCTTTTTGTTAAGGCCACGCTTCTTGCGCACAATCTCGACGCGGTCCTCAAAGGGAGCGGTCACCAACACGGCAATGTGGTTGGGGTTGTTGCGAAGCAGGTAATCGGACAGGCGGCCTTCGATAATGCAGCTCTCGGTCTCACCCAAGTCCAAAATCACCTGGCTCATCTTTTGGAACAGCTTGTCCGAGTACGAACGCGCGTCGTAGCGGTCGGGCAGGAACGCCATGTTCTCCACGGCCAGACGCTCGTCGTAGGCGGCCATCTTGTCGAGCGACTCGCCCGCGCGCAGCGACGCACGTACCAGCAGCTCGTTATCGTACAGCGGAATCCCCAACTCGTCGGCAAGCATGCGACCAATCTCGTGGCCCTCGGCGCCAAAGTCGCGCGCGATGGTAATGACCACAGGATTCTTCTTATTCTCCAGATCGCTCATCGCGATTCCTTTCTCTATGTGACAAAGGGACAGTCCCTTTGTCACATTCTACGCTGCCACCATTCGCCTCTGATATGCGCGAACCAGCAGCGAGATACCAAAGTTGAGCACAAAGTACATCGCAAACACCAGGCCGTAGAGCATAAGCACCTGCGACAGGTCGATCGCGTGGGCCATCACGACATTTGCCGTATACATGAGCTCGGCCACGTTAATACCCGAAAGATACGAGCTGTCCTTGATGACGGTCGTGCACTGGCTAAACAGCGCCGGAATGATCGTCTTAAACGTCTGCGGCAGAATGATGTAGCGCATGGTGGCAAAGAAGCCAAAACCCTGGCTCTGCGCCGCCTCAAACTGGCCGCGCGGAATCGAGTTGAGGCCGCCGCGCACAATCTCGGCCATCACGGCGCTGGTAAACAGCGTAAAGGCGATGGTCGAAATCACAATGTCCAAACCCTGCACAGTAAAGTAGATAAACAGGATCCACAGCAGGTTCGGTGTGCAGCGGAACAGCTCGATATAGGCGCTCACCAGAATACGGAACGGGCGGGGCGCATAGCTTTTAACGAGCGCCAGCACCGTGCCAAAGATGAGCGAGAAAAAGATCGACAGCGCCGAGATCTCGATTGTCTTAACAAAGCCGCCCCAAATGTAGAGCAGGTTGGTCGCGTTGAAGATTTCCATGCGCTAGGCCTCCTCTACGTTGTCGAGCCCCAGCTCGGCTAGGCTCACGCCGCGCGGACGCTCCTTGGAGCGGCGCTCGAGCCACTGCACAAGCATGGCGAGCGGAAAGCAGATGATGAAGTACATAAGGCAGCAGACGATGTATCCCTGCAGGTAACCGTACAGACTCACAAAGTTGTCGGAACGGTACATAAGGTCGCCGCCGGCCACAAGCGCCAGCACCGACGTGTTCTTGACCAGGTTGAGCGCCTGGTTACACAGCGGCGGCAGAATGATCTTGAACGTCTGGGGCAGTACGATGTACCAGTATGCCTGCGCACGGGTGAAGCCCTGGCTCTGGGCCGCCTCCATCTGACCGCGCGGAACGGCCTCGATACCGGTGCGGATGACCTCCGAGATGTAGGCCGCGTGATACAGGCCCACACCCAAGAAGCCCAGCACGAACGGCGCGATGCGCACCGGCTGGTCGGCGCCGGTTATAGCCTGCAAAAACTGCGGGCCAGCCATATACATAAAGAGCACCTGCACGGGTAGCGGGGTATTCTGGTAAAACTCAACGTACACGCGGCTGATGGCGCGCAGTACACGCGAACGGGTGGTCGAGAACACGCCCAGCAGCGTGCCCAGCACCAGCGACAGCAGCAGACCAGCAACGACCACCTGCAGCGTCACGCCAAAGCCCTCCCAGAAGGGCCCCATGTTTTGAAATGTCGTCGACCAGCGGTCGGCGTCAAACAATCCTTCGAGCATTTGATTCCTTCCTTGGACGATGCGCCTACACAAGACCCCAGGTCTTGACCTCTTGATCGAGCCAGCCGTCGGCCAAGCGATCGCAGACCACCTGATTGACCACGGCCGAGAGGTCGCAGCCCTTCTTGGTCGCCACGCCGTAGCCCTGCTCGCCAAACTTGACCTCGGGCTGCAGTAGCTCGACAGTCTCGTTCATGTAGCCGGCCAGCGTGGAGCGGTCCATGGCAAAGACGTCGATATTGCCGGCGTCGAGCGAACTCTTGATGATGGGGTAGCCGCTAAAGGCCCTAAATTCGGGCTCGCAGGTAAAGCCGTTATCCTTGATCATCTGCTCGATCAGGCCCTGCGTGGTGGCACCCTGACTCACGCCGATGACCTTGCCGTCCAGGTCCTCAATCGAGGTAAAGCCCGAACGTTTCTTGACCATGAGGCCCACGTAGTCGGTGCGATACGGCGTCGAGAAATCCCAGCTCTTCTTGCGCTCGTCGGTGATGGTGTAGGTCGCCGCGACCACATCGAGTTGGCCGTTGTCGATCAGCGGGCCGCGCGTCTTGGGCGTTACGTCGGTAAACTCGACCAGCTCCTGGGCGCGGGCCTCCTTGTAGCTCACGCCAAAGACGGCAGCGGCGATCTGGTAGCACAGATCGACCTCCATGCCCTCAAAGCGACCCTTGGCGGTGTCGTAATAGCCGTAGCCGGGAACATCCTTCTTAACGCCGGCGTTCAGGTGGCCACGCGACTTGATGGTCGCAAGCTTGGACCCCTTGTCGGAGGCCTCGCCGCTGGCAGAGTTGCCGCAACCGGTGAGCGCGGTCCCCGTCAGCGCGAGCATGCCGGCGCCAGCCAGCTGCAAAAAGTGACGGCGCGATACAGCCGCCCTCGTCATATCCGTCATGTCCATCACCGCGCCTAGTGCAGAATCTTGGACAGGAACTCGCGGCAGCGCGGGTTCTCGGGGTTATCGAAGAAGTGCTCGGGCGTGCCCTCCTCCAGAATGCGGCCGTCCTCCATAAAGATGACGCGGTCGGCCACCTGGCGCGCAAAGCCCATCTCATGCGTCACGCAGATCATGGTGATGTCCTCCTGCGCAAGCTCAATCATAACGTCCAGAACCTCCTGGACCATCTCGGGGTCGAGCGCCGAGGTCGGCTCGTCAAACAGGATGATGGGCTGCTTAGTGCACAGGGCACGGGCGATAGCGATGCGCTGCTGCTGACCGCCCGAGAGGTTCTGCGGATACTCGCCGGCCTTATGAGCCATGCCAACGCGCTTGAGCGCGGCGATGGCGATCTCGGTCGCCTCCTCCTTGCTCTTCTTTTGCAGCTTGATGGGCGCGAGCGTCAGATTGCCCAGCACCGTCATGTTGGGATACAGGTTGAACTGCTGAAACACCATGGAGCTATACTTGCGAGCCATCTCCAGGTGATTCTTCTTGGTAAGCGGCGTGCCGTCGATGATGACCTCGCCCGACGTGGGCTCCTCAAGATAATCGACGCAGCGGATGAGCGTCGACTTACCCGAACCAGAGGGCCCGATCATTACGAGCTTCTCGCCGCGCTTGACGGTGAGGTTGATATCTTTGAGCACATGCAGGTCGCCAAAGTACTTGTTGAGATGCTTGATCTCGATCATGTCTGCCATGAATGTCCCTTCCCTGCGTTTACACGAGTTGAACTATTGTACGGAAAGAACCACGTTTCCGCAGCCCACACTACATCCCCGTAAAGAACCCGCAATCTTTCACCTGCTCGTTGGTGCTCATTGGGGACAGACTTAAATGAGTACCCCCCGTGGGCACTCAATTTGAGTCTGTCCCCAATGAGTGCCCAGCCCAGCAAAAAGGGGCGCGACCGCAATGGTCACGCCCCCTCGATATCAACTATGTACCGCTAGGCCCCTATGCGAGTTTGGCTCCAACGATCTTTGCTGCTGCCGGCTTATCGAAGTTGCCGCCAGTGGCCTTACCCAGAGCGCCCATGACCTGGCCCATCTGCTTCTTGGACGTGGCGCCCAGCTCGGCGATGACCTGCTCGATCAGGGCCTCGAGCTCCTCGCCCGAAACCTGCGCGGGCAGAAGGCTCTCCAGAATCTTGACCTGCTCGGTCAGGTTGTCGGTACGCTCTTGGTCGGTGCCGGCCTTGATGGACATCTCCAGCGTCTCGCTCGTCTGCTTAATCAGACGCTTGATCATGCTGTTGACGTCTTCCTCGGTCACATCGCGGCGCTCGTTAACCTCGATATTCTTCACCTCGGCCTTGACCTGGCGAATGATGGACAGGCGAACCTTGTCCTTAGCCTTCATGGCCGCGATCATTTCCTTCTGCAGCTCTTCGTTGGTCATCTGCAAATCCTCTCTAATAGCGTGGGCGGCACTCGCGCGAGCACCGCCCCATGATTACTCAGTCGTCGACGAATCGTCGGTCGAACTCTTGGTGACGCCCTTCAGGCTCACGTTATAGGGCACGTCCTTAGGCATGGGGTTAACGGTGATGTCGGCGTCCTTCTTGTACTGCTCCAGCCACTCGCTGTACGCGGTGCTTGCCGTCTGCGTCTTCACCACGTTGGAGACGTACTTCTTGATGTCCTTGGGTACCTGCTTAATGTCATCGACCTGATTATCGACATGGAAGTAGTCGGTGCACTTGATGATGTGGTAACCATAGGTCGACTCGACGACGTCGCTCACATCGCCCTTGTTGAGCCCCTCGAGCGCCGCCTGGTAGCTGTCGACGAAGGTGGTGAGCTTGTCCCAGCCCACATCGCCCTTCTTATCCTTGGAGCCGGTATCGTCGGAGTACTGCTTTACGGCGTCCTCAAAGCTCAGCTCGCCGGAGTTGATCTTGTCCAGGCACTCCTGCGCCTTGGCCTTGGCGGCGGCCTTGTCCTCATCGGAAGCGTCGGAATCGACCTTGATCAGAATATTCGACGAACGGCGGGCGTCATTGTAGTTGGACAGGTTCTCGTTGATGTAATCGACAATCTCGCTGTCCTTGGGCTTGCTTGTGGGCGCTACCGCATCCTTGAGCTTTTGCTGCGCCAGGCTCTCCTTGAGCGAGTCCTTGTAGGTGTCCTCGGTGTAGCCGTAGGTCTTAAGCGTCTTCTTAAAGGCCTTGGCGCCGCCGGCGCTCTTGCAGGCGTCCTTCCAGGCCTTCTCGACCTCCTCGTCCGAGACGGTCACGCCGTTTTCCTTCTGCGCTTGCTGAAGCAGAATCTGCTGCGTGTAGGAGTCGATGAGCTGCTTGCGATACTTCTTGGGCGTGAGGTCGTTGTCGACCAGGTACTGCGCCCAGTCTTTGTCCTTGGTGTAGCCGTAGGACGTGCGCATGCTCATGATCTGCTTGGTCACGGTGTCCTCGGTGAGGTTGGTGCCATTGATGGTAGCAGCCACGCCGCCAGTGAGCTTATAGCCCGAGCTGGCGCTTTCGGTCTGCGACATCAGGCCGGAGCACGCCATGGCCGAGACGGAAAGCAGCATCGCTAGTACGCCGATAACCACTAGGATAATCTTGACGGTCTTGGACACATAGGTCTTGCGCTGCTTCTTGCGAGAGCTGGAGGCGGCGCGAGCCTGCTGCTCGGGCGTCGGCTCGGGTGCGGGGTTCTTTTTCTTATTTGCCATAGTTGGCCTTTCGCATAACGAATCGAACAAACGCCATTGTGTCACAACGCAGCCCCCGCGGCACGCTTGGTGCATTGGGGACAGGTTAATCTGCACCATTTTGGTGCAAAGGGGACAGCTCTGGCAGCCGGCAGTTAGGGACGTTCCTTTTCTGCCGACAGTTAGAGACAGTCCCCAAGTGCCGGCACATAAGGAACGTCCCTAGGTGCCGGTTTAGCCCCACCTTAGAAGTGACGGCGGATGGCGTCGACCATGCCCTGGGGCGTGGTCTGGCCGAGCACGTCGGCTGCGGCATCGGCGTCCATAAAGATATTCATGAGCGCCTGCAGGGCCTCGACCTGGCCGCCCGGCTCGGCAATGCCCAGGTTGATGACGATCTGCGCCGGCACCGGAGCGCCCATGCCAGCCATAGCGTTAAATATCACGGGCGCGGCGGGCTTCACCACCGCGATATAGGGCTTGGCCACAAACCCCGGATCGGTATGCGGAATGGCAATGTTTACCGCCGGCATGGCAAGACCCGTGGGATAGGCATCCTCGCGCGTGCGAACGGCGTCGAGCCAACCGTCGGCAATGTAGCCGCGCGGAGCAAGCTCACTCTCGAGTTGCGCAAACACCTCACCCGGCGTCGCACACTCCCAATCAAAAAACACCAGCTCAGGCGTAAACAGCGCTTCGTTATCCGCCATGCGCTCACCTCTCTCACCTAGTCATTCAGGAACGTCCCCGATGACCACCCAAAACAAAAGGTGGCCACGCGCGCCTTGGCGCCAATGACCACCCTGACCACTCAACTAAATTGTACTGTGCGCCGCTAGCCGCGGGGCGCATCAATTGCGACCTTGCCGCTCTCCAGCACGTGAACGCGGCCGTCGGCAAGCATTTGCACGACCTCGGGATACAGCACATGCTCAATCGCGTGGATGTGCTCCTCGAGCGTGTCGACATCCCAGCCCTCCTCAACAGCCAGCGCACGCTGGGCGATGATGGGACCGTTGTCGTAGATCTCGTTGGCAAAATGCACGGTCACGCCAGTTACCTTGACGCCGCGCGCAAAGGCATCGTCAATCGCATGCGCACCGGTAAAGCTCGGCAGCAGCGCCGGATGCAGATTGACCACGCGGTTGGGAAACGCCGCCAGCAAAGGCGTGTGCACCATGCGCATGTAGCCGGCCATGACCACATACTCGCAGCCGCGCTCGAGAAGCTCGTGCGCGATGATCTCGTCAGCGGCGATGGGGTCGGCGTAGACATCCTTGGACAGCGTGAGCGTCTGGATGCCCGCGCGCTCAGCGCGCTGCAGACCCTTAGCCGAGGGACGGCTCGACACCACAAGCTCAATCGAAGCGTTGAGCTTGCCGGCGGCGATCAGATCGATCAGCGCCTGCAAGTTGGTACCCGAACCGCTGATGAGCACACCGATCTTGAGCGGCTCAGCTGTATCGGTGCCAGTCGGACGGATATAGGGCACAAAGTCCAGGCCCTCACTAGCAGCCATCTGCTCGTTAGCGCTCATCGGAGTACACGACCTTACCGGAACCCTCGACGCACTCGCCCACGCGGAACGGCTTCTCGCCCAGCGCGACCAGAGCCTCGGTCACGGCAGCCTCGTCCTCGGGGGCAACGATCAGGCACAGGCCGACGCCCATGTTGAAGGTCTTGCATGCCTCGTTGGGCGCGAGCTCGGCCTGACGCGACACGTAAGTAATGACGGGCGGAACATCCCAGCCCATCTCGGCGCCGCTGCGGGTGACCACGGCATCGACATCGTCGGCGAGCGCGCGGTTGAGGTTCTCGGTGATGCCGCCGCCGGTGATGTGGGCGATGGCGTGCACGTTGGCGCCGCCGCGCAGCAGCTCCAGAATCGGCCTGACGTAGATGCGCGTAGGGGCCAGCAGAGCATCGGCCAGCGAAGCACCGTCGAGCTCCTCGAGCGGACGGCTCAGTTCCTCGGCCTTAGCGGCGGCCTCGGGCGTGCCCGGCTTGATGCCGTCAACGCCGATGACCTTGCGCACGAGCGAGTAGCCGTTGGAGTGCACACCGGTGGAAGGCAGACCCAGGATCACATCGCCGGGGCGAACGTTCGCGGGGTCAAGCATCTTGGGACGGTCGACGACGCCCACGGTAAAGCCGGCGAGGTCGTAGTCGGCGGGAGCCATGACGCCGGGGTGCTCGGCCATCTCGCCGCCCACGAGCGCGCAGCCCGCGAGCTTGCAGCCGTCGGCCACACCCTTGATGATCTTTGCCATGTGCTCGGCCTCAATGTGACCGATGGCAACGTAATCCAGGAAGAACAGCGGCTCGGCGCCCGAAGCCAAAATGTCGTTGACGCACATGGCGACCAGGTCCTGGCCCACCGTCTCGTGACGGTCCATGATCTGGGCGAGCACGAGCTTGGTGCCCACGCCGTCGGTGCCGCTGATCAGGATCGGGTCTTCCATATCCTTAAGCGCGGCGGCCGAGAACAGGCCGCCGAAGCCACCGATGCCGCCGATAACCTCGGGGCGGTTGGTGTCCTTGACCATCTGCTTAATAGCGTCGACGGCGCGACCACCCTCGGCGGTATCGACGCCGGCGTCCTCGTACGTCACATGCTTGCTGTCGCTCATCTGAGCCTTCCTCTCCCATTACCGTCCGACGCGCGGGCGCCAAACGGTGCTCATAGTTGCGTTCATTTCGGCGCGCGCCATAACAGCGCGCGCCGTCATATCAACAAAACAGCAGGTAAAACCTACCAAAATAAACCTGTCCCTAAATGGCAGGTTTTAGGCCTCGCCGTGTTCCTCTTCCCAGCTGCGGTCGTCGTATTTCTCGACCACGGCGTCGTCGTCAAAGTGAAGCGGCTTGTCCAGGTTGCGGGGCTTAAAGCCCTCCATGAACTTGTCGCGGCCAAAGCTCTCGGGAATCGCCACGGGGTAGCGTCCGGTAAAGCACGCATCGCAGTAACCGCCCTTGGGCATAACCTTCAGCAGGCCCTCGACCGAAAGGAAGGCCAGCGAATCGGCGCCGATATACTCGCAGATCTCATCGACCGTCTTGTTGGCGCTGATGAGCTGCGACTGCACGTCGGTATCGATACCGTAGAAGCACGGCCAGATGACCTCGGGCGAGTTGATGCGAATGTGAATCTCCTTGGCGCCGGCGTTGCGCAGCATCTTGACGAGCTGCACCATGGTGGTGCCGCGCACAATGGAGTCATCGATGACGACCAGGCGCTTGCCCTCGATGTTGTCGCGCAGCGGGTTGAGTTTCATACGCACGCCCATGGCGCGCAACTCCTGCGTAGGCTCGATAAACGTGCGGCCCACGTAGCGGTTCTTGATAAGGCCCTCGCCAAAGGGAATACCGCTCTCGTGCGAATAGCCCTCCGCGGGCGGCAGGCCGGAGTCGGGCACGCCGATGACCAGGTCGGCCTCGACGGGCTCCTCATGTGCCAGCTGACGACCCATGTCATAACGGCAAGCGTAGACGCTCTTGCCGTTCATGATGGAATCGGGGCGAGCGAAGTAGACCTGCTCAAAGATGCAGTTAGCAGGCTCCTCGGCGGCAGGCACGCCCTGCTCGGACACAAGGCCCTCGGCGCTGATGCGCAAAATCTCGCCGGGACGGACGTCGCGGACGTACTCGGCACCCACAATGTCGAGCGCACAAGTCTCGGAGGCGACGACCCAGCCGCCGGCGCGCGTGACACGGACGGCGGAGTCAACCGTCGCGGCGCCGTCCTGCGACGGCAGCTGCGAAACGGATGCGGCATCGGCCTGGTCCAGGCCCTCGTCCACCAGCTTGCCCAACACGAGCGGGCGAATGCCGTGCGGATCGCGGAAGGCGTAGAGCGCCTGCTCGTTGATGAGCGTCATGGCATAACCGCCGCGCACAAGCTCCATGGTCTTGCGAATGCCCTCGCGCAGGTGGCCCGTACGCTGAGTAAAGTAGCCGATGAGCTTGGTCGCGACCTCGGAATCCGAATTGGAGAGGAACGGCACGCCCAGCTCGATCAGCTGGCGGCGCAGCTCGTCGGTGTTGACGAGGGTGCCGTTGTGCGCGAGCGCGATAATGACGCTATTGATGGTAGAGAGGTGTGGCTGAGAGGCTTCCCAACTCTTGGCGCCGGCGGTGCCGTAGCGCACATGACCCACGGCCAGCTGACCGGAGAGCGTCGACAGGTCGGCGTTGGAGAACACGCGGTCGAGCAGGCCCAGATCCTTGCGGACCATAACCGTACCGCCGTCACCCACGGCGATTCCCGCCGATTCTTGGCCACGGTGCTGCAGTGCACGCAGGCCAAAGTACGTCAGTCGAGCCACGTCGCGATCGGGCGCCCAAACACCAAAAACGCCGCATTCCTCATGCAGCTGGTCGGAGTCCGGATCATACGTCGACATGGCGTTCACCTGTCCCGCGGCACGCTCGGCCGCGCGGATGGTTTCTTGAGACATGGCATCCCCTCAGAGCCTCGTATTTTGGCGTTACCCGCCTTATTATACGCACGGCACGACGCGCTCCCCAGCGCATGAGCAGCGCTTTTTAAAAGCCCACCGAGCTAATAATCCGTTTTGTGGCCAAACATTTTATCGGTCTGTCCAGTGCAAGCGCCCGCGCCCCCAGATGGCCGCCGCGTCCACCGTTGGGGATTACAAAGTTGCAATTGGGACGTTCGTCCTGTCTTTTGGCAGGTCGGCGGCGTATCCTTGTAGCCTAGGACAAAGCGAGAAAGGTTCTGTATGGATCGAAACGAACTCGACCCCAGCGTCCCCAGCGCCACGGAGGTCAAGAAGATTCCCCTCATCATTAAGGTGTACGCCGTCCTGTGCATCCTATCCGGCGTGGGCACACTCCCGTCGGTCGGCGCCTTTATGTGGCAGGTCATCACCGCGCTCATCAACGGCAACGCCGCCGAAAAGCTCGGCGACAATATGCTTGTCTCGGTTGGACTCATCGTCGCCGGCATCATGCTCTCTGCGGCAAGTGCCGTCATCCTGATCATCTTTGGCCTGGACCTTATCAAAAACCAGCGCCGCAACGCCGCCCGCCTGTCCTACATCCTTATTGCATTCACCGTCGTCGAGCTTTTGGTCGACGTGATGCTCCAGGGCATCGGGCCCTTCCTGCTGCGTCCCGCGATCCAGCTCGGCATCCTCGTTGCACTTTCGGCAACCGTCGACCCCACGCTGCGCCAGGAGCGCGAACTGCAGCGCCGCCTGCAGGAGATGCTCGACCGTGACGCCGCGGCGGAGGGCATGCTCGGCCGCGATGAAACCGGCGAGGGCTACATCAAGCTCAACTACTTCAACCTGTTCTGGGTATTCTTCGTCTGCTGCGTGCTCGGCCTGATCGCCGAGGACATCTGGCATATGACAGTCGACGACCCGGGCGTCTACCAGAACCGCGCCGGCATGCTGTTTGGTCCCTTCAGCCCCATCTATGGCTTTGGCGCCGTACTCATGACCATGGTGCTCAACCGCTTCTATAAAAAGAACCCCATCATCATTTTCCTGGTAAGCGCTGTGCTCGGCGCGAGCTTTGAGGTGTTCGTGGGCTGGTTTATGCAGACCTCATTTGGCGTGGTCTCGTGGAGCTACTCGCACATGAAGCTGTTCGGCATGCCCGACCCACTCGCCGTCCTTACGGGCGGACGCACCTGCACGGGCTTTGCCTGCCTGTGGGGCCTGGGTGGCCTTATCTGGATCAAGCTGCTGTTGCCGAGGCTGCTCAAGCTCATCAACATGATTCCGTGGAAGAGTCGCTACTCGGCTACCGTCATCTTTACCGTCATTATGCTGGTCGACGGCGTCATGACGCTGCAGTCGCTCGACTACTGGTACCAGCGCGTCAACGGCACGGAGCCGGATATTCCCGTCGCGCAGTTCTACGGCAAGTATTTCGATAACGACTACATGGAGAACCGCTTCCAGAGCATGACCATGAGTCCCAAGGATGCGACGCGCGTGTAGCGCCCACCGCGCCCAAAACACAAAATGCCCGCCGGTATCACACGTACCGGCGGGCATTTTTATAAACGAGCCTTCTATCGACGCAAGCCTCTACGCCTCGCGCTCGACCTCGCTCACACACTCATTTTTGATGGTACCGACGAGCGCCTGCAGCGCATCGACCACATGCGGGCGAATGTCCCCGCCAATGAGCACGAGCATGATGTCGTCGCCCACGGCGAGCTCGCCACTCGCCAACCACACGCGCACGTAACCGATACCCGGCATCGCGTGCGTTGCCTCGATAGCGGCCTGCACCTTTTCGGCATCGAAGCCAAACGCCATGCCGCCCACCTTATGTCCAGGCGCCACACCATCGGTCTCGACCCCACGCACCTCGGCCTTGGGCGTCGCGCGCACCACGCCGTTGTGTGTCAGGTACATCCCACAATCAGCCGCCGAAACATCGGCCTTGGCTTCGCGCAGCCAAGCATCAACCGAAGGCATCGATTTGCCATTCTCAAACATCATTTCTCCTTTTGATTTCCAGGGCAGTCTTTTTGGGACGGGGCTCCCGGACACTTTATTCCTCGACCGGCGTGAGCACCATGACGGCGCGTGTGTTGCTCAGCGACAGCGAGCGACAGGTCACAAGCGTTACGACCTTGGTTGCCGAAGCGGCACGGTCGGTGGCATCGCTCGCCACGGCAGAGGCACCGTCGAGCATCTCGGACAGGTAATTCTTCAGTCCGTCATCGCCCTCAAAGTTGGGCGTGCGCGCCTTGGCATACGTGTCCTCGACCACCTTGGTCGCCAGCGGGCGCAACTTATACGTCGCATCGCACGTGATGTAGTACACGTATTCCATGCTGTCGAACGTCGCCTGATCGGTCGTACGCGAAATCACGTTGAACATCGAACCGTCGTTCATGTGATGGCCGTAAATCGTGGTCTGCTGATCCACCATGCCCGGCGCGGTGTCGTCGCTATCCAAGAAGATGGCTCCCGAGGCATTGGCCGTACCGTCGAACAGCGTGTTGAGGTACTTGGAGTTGTTGTTGGTCTGCACCACGGGGTAGTTGATGTTGGTGCCGGGCGCGTAAATCCAACCCACAACCTCGGGATTTGTCTGGGCGAGCGCGTTGAAGTCGATAATCGGCACGCCGCTGGCGTCCTTGTCGCTCACATATTGCTTTTCGATTTTTTGATACGACTCGCTCGCCTGCTTGTAGCCAATCTGGGCATTAATAAAGATGGCGGCCGCAGCAACGATCAGGCCAATGCCAATGATGATGAGCAGAATGGGAATGACGGAGCGGCGCTTTTTGCGCAGCGGCTCGGTATAGCTCGATGGCGCGGTATGCGCCGAAGAGCGAGGTGACTTCTTGGCCGTACTGTATGACGAAGGGCGATAAGCAGCAGGCGTATCCTGACGGCGATGGGACGTCGGCGTTACGGAACGCGGCGCGCGCGGCTGCTGAGGAGAGGATGTCCGACCCTGCTGTGCCGCATGGGCAGCACCCGGCTTCGACGGATCGGGAATCTGAGAAGCCTTGAATCGTTTTCCCTGATAATCGGACATGGCTCTCCTTATACTGCGGTGAAACGGCGGAACGCCTAGGCGTCGGCCATCTCCTGCTTCATTTTCTCGATAACCTTGCGGTACTCGGGGTCGCAAGCACCCAGAATCTGCGTGGCATAGATGGCGGCGTTCTTGGCACCGTTGATGGCAACGCAGGCCACGGGCACGCCCGAAGGCATCTGCACCATCGACAGCAGCGAATCCATACCGCCCAGGTCACTCGTCTTCATAGGCACGCCGATAACCGGCAGCGGCGTAAAGGCAGCCACGACACCACCCAGGTGAGCGGCCTTGCCGGCGGCGGCGATAATCACTTTGATACCGCGATCGGCGGCAGTCGAAGCCCACTCGTGGACCTTCGCCGGCGTGCGGTGCGCGCTCGCGATCACGAGCTCATAGGGCACACCCAGTGCCTCGAGCTCGGCGGTGCAGCCTTCCATAACGCCCAGATCGGACTTGGAACCCATGATGATCCCGACAACCGGCTTTTGATCTGCCATAAACAAAGACCTCCTGTTGAGAGCGGTGACGCGGCGAATCCGCGACCCTTAACTGCAAATAATTCAAGTATAGCCGCCGATGCTGATGTGTTCGGCGGGAGACGGAACGCTTTGCGAGATTAAGGCCGAAGGGTCGGAGCTTTCCGCCTACATTCAAAAAGCGTGCCCACCGTCCTTGGGTGGGACGGCGGGCACGCTTGCTTAGCTGTTGCTGGGGCTACTTAGCCTTGCTGCGACGATGGAAGAAAGCGCCGATCGCGGCGATGATGGCGCCAAGACCACCGACGGTCGCGACGGTCGCCGCCGTCTGGTCTCCGGTATTGGGAATCGCCGAACCGTTCTTCTTGCTGCCCTGGGCCTTGTCGCCTGCGGGCTTGCCCGCCTGGTTGCCGCCGTTCGAGCCATTGCCGGAACCCTGGTTGCCCGAGCCGCCCTGATTGCCGGAATCGGCATCCTTGAGGCTCTCAATAGCCAGCTTGAGCTGGTCATAGGCCGCCTGGAGCTGGGTGTCGGAAGCATTCTCAGCACCCAAGACGTCCTCGGCGTAGGTAATGGCATCCGTCAGGGCCTTGACAGACTCGGCCGTCTTGCCCCTAATGTCAGTCTCCTTCGCCTGCTTGACCAGGGCCTTGAGCTGCTTCTTAGTCGGTTTCTCGACCGGGGCCACCGGGGTCTTCTCGAGCGCGCCGCGGGCGCTCTCGAGCACCCTGAGCGCCTGGTCGACCTCGTCCTGCGTGGCTTTCTCGTCGCTCAAGATGGCGCGGGCGCTCGCCAGGGCGTTCTCGAGCGCCGTCCAGGAGGCCTCGGTGTAGTCACCGGCCTTGAGGTCGCCGGCAGCAACCTCGGCATCAACCTTTTCGATCGCGGTAGCGAGATCATCCTTCGCCACCGGATCGGGGACGGCCGTACCGTAGAACTTGAGCTCCGCCATGCTGCAGTAGGCATCAACGTTGCCACCGCCGGCGTGAATCACCTTGACGGTCACGTAGCGACCGCGCGCGGCGCCAAAGCTCATCTGTTTCCAGTCGCCACGGTCGGTGAGCACGCGGCCGTCATTGTCGAAGGCGAACGTACCCATCGACGCGGCGGTGCCCATCTCATAACCGTCGGCAGTGTCGGAGACCAGTATCTCGGCCTCGAAGATATCGCCGTTAGTGCCGCCGTCCTGGCGCGGCAGGAATGTAACGTCGGTGAGATCGTAGTCGCGGCCCAGGTCGACACTCAGATACTGGGGCATACCGGTCCCATGGGCCCAGTCGCTGTGCCAAAGCGTCCGCTCGTCGCCGTCGAGAGCGTTGACGGCGTTGCTGCCCTCGTAGTCGGCCTCACTCGAGAAGCCGGCCACCTTGACGTTCTTGCGGTTCTCGGGCGTGTTGATAAGAATCTTCTCATCGACAGGGCGCATCTTGAGGCCGTCGATTGCCTTCTCGATCTTGGCTGTGGCGTCTGCGACATCCTTCTTGCTATAGCTGCCTTGGCCGCCGTCGAGGAGCTTCTGAGCCGCCTCGACCGCAGCGGTGAGAGCTGCATAGGAATCCTTAGTGTAGACGGATTCGCTGTAGCCCGCGGCCTCGGAAAGCGCTGCCACGAGCGCAGAGGTATCGACACCAGCCTTGACTTCGACCTCATAGGATGCGGTCTTGGAGGGGTCGAGTACCGACGCCACCGTGATCTTTGCCTTGCCGGCCTTGTTGGCACGCAGGTAGTAGCTCACGCTATTGCCAGCCTGAACAGCGGAGACGCTTACCACAGAGGGGTCGGAGCTCTCGACCGTCACATAGGGGTAGCCGGCGCTCTCAGGCGTGGCCTTGGCGTCGACGAGCGTAACGTCGCCTTCAAAGAACTCGGTCTGGTTCTTGCCTAGCTCGACACCCTCGATGGCCTCGACACCCTGCGTGTAGTTGAAGTTGACCTCACGCAGTGTGAGCATCTGGTCACCCGATGCCTCAAGCGGCGTGACCTCGACCTTGGTCGCCTTCTTGCCCTTGTTCTCGGCAGAGAGGCCAAAAGCGTAGCGAGCCCGGAAGGAATCGTACTCCCCGCCCGCGAACTCTTGGGTCGAGCCATCCTCGAACGTCACGACAGCCTTGATCTTCTGCACGGTTCCGTTGCCACCGTTGCGGTTAACGACCTCGACACTATCGAGTTTCGAAGGCGTCTTAAATGCGAATGTCATCGTGGTGGGAAGCTTCACGTAACTCGGAAGCTTACCCTCGCTGTCCCAGTTGCCGCTCCAGTTCCATAGGAACTCAAAGCCGTTGTCGCCCTCGTTATTATCGAACAGCGCGTTATAGCTCTTCTGCTGGATAAGTTTCTCGACGTTGGTCCCGTCGTCGGTCGTGAGCTCATCGTTGGTCATCGTGATGTTGAAGGCATCCTGACCGTACTCGGCGACCGTTGGCTGAGGAACATCCGGCATCGTCACCGTGCCGTCGCTCGCAAACTCAAGTGCGTCGCATGCCGGACCGATGAGCCAAGATGTCGAGGGCAGTTCGACCTTGCCGGCGGTCTTGGCCTTGAGCTTGAAACTCGCCACCGCGCCGGTACCGTTGTAGAGCTTGCCATCGCCGCGGTTGGCAAAGGCGAGATTGATAGTCTGCGTTCTGTCCGCGAACTGGACCTTCTCGCGAGACAGGTTCTCCATGCCGGCAGTCGAGCCGTCCTGCGCGATGCTCTCGGACACAAACTCGAACTGGTCGCTCTTGAAGTTGACGAGAGCGCCCAGGGCGTTGACGTTCTTGGCGTCGGCCGCATAGACATCAACGGTGATCTCATCACCGGCCTCGACCTCGGTCTTGCTCGGAATCACCGCGAGCGAACCTGCGACCTTGCCCTTTTGTTTAGTGCCGCCGTCAAGACCCGCCATGGTGAACGAGTAATCGTAGACGTCGTAAACGCCGTTATCGTTGAGGTCGGCGAAGTGGTCGCGGATCTGCGAACCGAACGTCGGGGTATCGGGCTCGCGATTCTCGAGGCCCAGATAGTTCTTCATGTTGGAGTAGTCTCCGTCGGAGATCGTGGCCTTGTTGAGGTTGGAGCCCACGGCGAAGCCATCCGTGCCGTCGGTCTTGTAGATGGCAATCTCGGACGCGGAGAAGAAATTGCCGACCGAGGCGAGCGGTGTCATGCGCACGTAACGGGCGGCCACGGTGCCGTCAAACGCTACCGTCTTACAATCAGCGGAACGTGCCCAATCGACCTCCTGGCTCGTCCAGTGGACGCCATCGAGACTCGTCTCAACACGCATCTTGGTCACAGTGCCGTTGCCGGCGTCATCGCGCGGATAGTACTCGAGCTTATCGAGCTTGTAAGCGCGTCCATAGTCAACGGTAAGCGCCTTGCCCAGATCGTTGCCACCGGAGTGGAAACCGCCGTCGCCCGACTGGAACTCATGGTCGAAGGCGAGCTCGGCCTTATGGCTGCCGTAAAGTGAGCCCTCCCAGGTGATTTGCTCGGCGTCGGGGACGTTCCGCCACGGATCGAGTGCGGAGTTCGCCTCGAGCACATCGCTCCAGGCGGAGTAGCCCTCGGCGTTGCGCGAACGAATCTGGTAGGTGTGCTTGCTATTGTAGGCGAGGTCGGTGTGCGTGAATTCGGCCACATCACCCACGGCGAACACGGTGCCGTCGACCTTAAGGTCGTAGGAGGTAGCACCATCGACCTTTCCCCAGGTGAGCTTGATGCTCGTTGGGGTCGTGACGTCCTCGGGGGCAGCAAGGTTCGTGGGTGCGGAGAGGCTCTCGTTGAGGCGATCGGCTGTGAGCGTGGCGTCGGCGTTCACGAAACCGCCCAGCTCGAGCGTCTGCGCCGCCGCAGCAACATCGGTCTTCGCGAACTTGACGTAGACCTTGGGGTTCGTGGTGATCTTGGTGCTGTTAAAGCTCTCGCCCCGCTCGGCCTCGGTGCCGTCCACATCGCTGCCGTAGTGGTTGAGGTTAGGGGTCTCGCTGTAGAAGTAGACCGCCTGGCCGGCCTCGGGGGTCGCGGTGTCAAAGGTCTCCTGCGAGTCGACCTCAACCACGTTGAGCGCGGATCCGCCGTTCTTGGCGACGACGCTCATGGGCTTGGCGGACACGTTGGCCACGAAGGTCGTGGTGCGATTGGAGTCGTAGCCGTTGTAGCCACCCTGCGAGGCTTCGGCGGTAAAGGTCGCGGTGCCGCCTGCGGCCTTGGATCTGTAGACGGTGCTCACATGCTCACCGTAGGAGATATTGTCGATCGTACCGTAGGAATCGTCCTCAGTCGTGTTGTTCTCGATGGAGGAGCCGTCGTCCTCGTACTGCGTAAAGGTGCCGTCGCCCTCGGTGGCGAAGAACTCGACGATACGCTGGCTGCGGTCGGTACCCTTGGTGTTGGTGTCGCTCACGGCCTCGGGGTTGTTGTTCTCGGCGTACATCGGCACGATAGCGTTGGCCTTCACAAACAGCGGCAGCTTCCAAAGCGGAGCCTCGTAGTTGTTGAGAACCTGGCCGCCGCGATACTGCTTACCCGAGAAGTAATCGATCCAGATGGTGGGATTCTCGTCGGTGCCGTAGTTGGGGAGGTAAATCCCATTGCGAATGTCGTTGCCGTTCTCGTCTGCCTGGGTATCCTGATACACCGGTGCCACTAGGAAGTTCTCACCGAACATATACTGGTACTGCGTCGAGGTGCTTGCGGCGTACTCGGAGTTATCGGAAAGCAGCATGGCGCGGATCATGGGCAGGCCGGCATCGCCGTTACCCGTGTCGATGTTGGCCGCCGAGGCCGCGCTCGTGTAGATATAGGGCATGAGCTGCGCCTTGAGCTTGAGGTAGAAGCGCGAGATGCCTGTGTAGGGATCGCCGTGCGTCATGGGCGATTTACGGTAGGTGCCCCAACCGTCCATGTCGAGCATAGAGGGCGTGAACGTCTTCCACTGGTAGTCACGCGCAGAGATGATGGGGTCGCCGCCAAAAATGCCATCCATGTCGGAGCCGATGTTGGGGTTGCCCGAAAGACTCTGACCGATATACGTGGGGATATGGAAGCGAATGTACTCCCAGTTACCGCCATACTGGTCGCCGGTCCAAATGCCACCAAAGCGCTGCGTGCCGGCCCAACCATCGAGCGTGATGATGTTGGGGCGCTTGTTAGCGCCGGTCGTCACCGTGTCATAAGCTGTCTTGATGCCATTAAGACCAAAGGAGTAGCCAGATCCAACCCAGGCAACGTCGGTCTTAAGGGTAGCGATGCCTCCCGTCTTGACCTCGGCGTCGAAGTCGCGAAGCAGATGCCACGGGGTCTCAGGGTTGCTGTCGGGCTCAAGGTTGGACTGGGTCCACAAGCCCGTGCTCACACCCTTTGAGTTGGCATACTCGGTGAACTTCTTAAGGTTGTCGACGTTGGCACGCACAGCGTTAAGACGGTCGGCCGAGCTCGCTCCGTCGGAGTTGACGCCGCCGGTCTTGTAGTAACCGTTCTGGCCATAGCCGGCGCCGTAGCCGTCGTTCGGCAGGAACCAGCCGAGCGGCATGTCGCTGTCCTCGTAGTCATCGATAACCTGCCGAGCAGAGAACTGGCGGTCGAAATCGGTCGCTTTCATGTTCTCGGTATCAACCGTAGGGCCCTCACCGTTGAGCGTCTCGGCCGCAAGTGTGCCGTCGAGCTTGTAGCCCGTCGACATGCCAGACTCGTACTTAACGTCGCCCTTCTCGCTCGAGGACTTGCTGCCCTTGGTCTCCCACTTCTTTTGACCCGAGGTCGTTGACCAGCCATCACGGTTATAGGCATTAAGATGACCAAGGTAGAACCCGTACTCGGGCAGCAGTACCGGGTTACCGGTCACCTTGTAGTAGTCCTGCAGCATCTCAGTTGCCACGTTCGAAGCTCCCTCGTTGGTCGCCACGAAGTAGTAGGCATCAAACTCATTCTCGCTGTGCAAAGTCGTGACCGTCGATGAGTCCGTGGAACCGAAGTCGTAGGAACCCTCTGCAAACGTGTTTCGGAGCACGCCGTAGCCGTCACTCGTCCAATAAAACGGGTTGGGCGAGGCAACGCCGCCATCGGTCCAGTTGTTCGTGTTGGAGATGGCGATGGTCTGGTTGGTGTGCAGGAAGCGTCCGTTCTGGGTGCCGCCGCCAAAGAAGTTCTCGGACTTCTCCTTGGCGAGCGTCTGGACGGTACCCTTCTTATCAAGGTCGAGGGACGCGGACTCGGAAACCACGACACGGTCGCCTGACTTGATACTCATCTTGCCAGTCGCCTTGTCCAGGATCACGGTCGCCTTTCCGCCGGTGATCTCGATAGTGTCGCCCTTGTCGGCAACCGTCGCACTCGGCTTGCTGTAGGTGTCCGAGGTATCGGGCTGAGCCTGGATCTTAGCCGTGTGGGACTTACTGCGCGGCGTGGCGTACTCGGAAAACTCACCCTTGGGGTCGACGTTATAACGGAAAATACCGTCCTCGAGGAACGTAATACGGCCCTTGATGCCGTCAGCGAAATCGATGTCGACGACATTCGAGGCAGACTGGGACACGGTCGCCGAGTCGACGCCCTTGAGTGGCGTGGCAATCGCCTGCTGGGGATTGGCAAACACGAGCGTCGCTGCAGTGGCAACGAGGACCGCGCTTCCCTTCACCCACCGTTTCGTAAAAATGGAATTCCTGCGCATCTGGTCTCCTTTCTTCCGACATGCTGAGGTGCCGAGGACGCCCCCCCCCCCCGGCAGCATGGGAAAACGTATCAAACGGAGATGTTCGGTACATTCCGCACAATGGGGGCCACCCGTTACCAAGGGGCCAACTGGTAGTAACCAGATAGCCACCTACTAGGTCATATCAACATATGGGAGCACTTGCGCACCCAAGTTCGGAATTCTCCCAGCGGCAGCAAAATAAGCGTCAACGGCAAGGTGGGCTTAATAAGCCATACCAATTGGTTCTTCAGTCAAATACCAATCTAGCAAAAATGTACTGTTTATCTGGTATTACACAGACCATACCTTTCCCTCGGGAACTGGGCTTCGCGAAGTTTCCCGAGGGAAAGGCTCAGCCGCCATCCTGCAACCTACCGGGGATTGCCATGACGTACGTTGGCTGATTTGGTTTGGAATGAGATGTTGACGGTGGCTGATGGGCACAACTGTCCCGGGTGCATTTCATGATGCACCTAAATGTCTGTCTTTATCCTTATAGATTGTCCAGGTAGTCGTCGGCATCATAGGTAAGGCTGTAGGCTTTATTCAGGATGCGCACGAGCTCCTGAGCATCGTGCTCGCCGAGCGCTGAGAGTTGTTTCGAGAGCGATGCCACACTCTCGGCATTTTTTTTCGCCGCGAAATCACGGCCTTCCTCGGTAATGCTCACCAGCACACGCCGACGATCGCTTGGATCGGTCCTGCGCTGAACGTAACCCTTGCTCTCGAGTGAATCCAAGATATGCGACATGCGCGCACGGGAGAATTTCAGCTTCTTGGCAATCTCGGAGGGAATGACATCACCGTCAATACCCGATAGACACTGTAAAACCGGCGCCTCGCCCACACTGGCGCCGCCGGCAGCACTCAAGGATCCCTTGGCAAGGGAACGTGAGTACACGATCAGTTTTCGAGCAACGTCATCGTAATCCACTGGGGATATTGTCCTTTGCAACTCTAGAAGGGCCATAAAACCGTCATTTGCCGTACATTAGTTAACATTCGCAACAATTATTTATGATACCCCAACGCGGAAGTCTATTGCTCGTCCTTCTTGCGTCGCATAAGCTCCTCAACGTCGATACCCGCGGCCTCGAGCATACGCTCAACATTCTTTTTGGCGTTGGTCGTGCCAACCTTAAGCACAATCGAAAGCGGAGTGCCCACCACCAGGCACACGATGCCCGCGGGGACGCCCCAGCCGGGGCCGCCCTGCATACCCCACATCCCCACCAAAAAGCCAATAGCCACGAGCGAATAGCCCAGGCGCAGCCAAACGTTGAGCCGCTGAATAGCATCGGTCTGCATCTTTGCCTCGCGGATCAAGTCGTCGCGCGAAAGGTCGTGTCCGTGTTTCTCGTGCATATGGGTCCTCCTCGTGCAAAGCGTGCATCATGTGCAAGTACATCGTTTTTCGAATACGTCATCTTTCAAGAGCAATATAGCGGGTGTCGTGTAGGCGATGGAGGTCGCTGGCCATATTGCCCTTGAAGGGCGGCGCAAAATCAGAAGGCCGTGCGGTTGAGGCCGCACGGCCTTACAGGGGGCCAGGGGATGATGACTAGTAGCTCAGTGCCGGGTCGAAGAAGCCAATAACAACGCCCACAAATGCGATCACAACGAGGATCAGCATCATAACGATGGGGTTGACCTTCTTCTTGGTCATCATGTACCAGCAGAAGATGATGAAGATCATCGGCAGCAGGTGCGGATAGATGCCATCGAGCGTGTCCTGGAACTTACCGCCACCGGGCAGCACCAGGTTGGGGCTGCAGGTGATGGAGACCCAAGTTGCGCCCACGGCACCGATGACCATGGTACCGACCATCACGATGGAATCGCGAAGAGCCTTTGCCTTGGGGCCAACGAGGGCCTCGACCGCCTTGCCGCCGAGCTCATAGCCCTGGTTGTAGGCAAAGCGCATGCCGAGGTACATGAGCAGGTTCCACACGACGATATAGAAGATAGCGCCGAGCGGGGAGCCGCCGGTCGAGAGACCGAGGGCGATACCGAGCAGGATCGGGATCAGGGTACCGACGATCAGCGAGTCGCCAAGGCCGGCGAGCGGGCCCATGAGGCCGGCGCGGATGCCGTTGATGGCGTCGTCGTCGATGGCCTCGCCGTTTGCGCGAGCCTCCTCGAGGCCGGCGGTGACGCCGACAATCATGGTGCCGATCTGCGGCTCGGTGTTGAAGAACGCGGAGTAGGTCTGGAGGGCCTGCTTCTGCTCCTCGGGCGTGTCGTAGAGCTCCTCGACGATCGGAAGCATGGCGCACAGGTAACCGAAGGTCTGCATGTGCTCCTGCGAGAAGCAAGTCAGGTTGCCATAGGACCAGTTGCGGAACGACTTGGCAAGCGTTTTCTTAGAGAGTTTCTTCTTCTCTGCCATTAGATGTCCTCCTCTTCCTCATCATCGGAGCCCGAGGCGATAGCTGCCTTGGGAGCGTTTGCGAGGTCGATCTTGAGCGAAGCGATCTCATAGTTGATCAGGGCGAAGAAGCAGCCGATGCCGGCAGCGGCAATCAGGTTGCATCCCATGACAGCGGACAGGGTGAAGCCGAAGAAGAACGTGAGGAAGTCCGTCGGCTTGGAGATGACCTGCTTGAGCAGGATGGCGATACCGACGGTAGGCAGCAGCGAGCCGACGGTGAACAGCGTCTTCATCGCGATGCCGTCCATGGGCATGTAGGTCTTCATGAGGTCGACCATGGCGGTGCCGCCCATGGTGATGATGAACGTCGGGAGGAACGAGCAGACGATGTGACCAATCCAAGGCAGAACGTTGTTGACCAGGTAGAGCTTGTGGAGATCGCCCTTCTCGAGCCACTTCCACCCCATGCCCTGCCACACCAGGTTGATGGTGGCGGTGCCATAGAAGAGCACAGTGCCGAGCGTGCCGACGGCGGCACCGAGGGATGCGGCCATGCCGGCAGCCTCAGCGGAGGCGGGATCGATGCCCGAGTTCTTGATGGCAAGGATCGCCAGCGGGATGCCGATATAGGACACGGCGCGGACGTCGGCGGAGACGGTTCCGCCGGGGGTCACGAGAGCGATGTAGACAACCTGGATGGCAGCGCCGACGAGGATGCCCGTCTGCATATCGCCCATGATGATGCCGACGATGAGGCCGGCGACCAGAGGACGACCCAGAGTGTAGTTGCCGATCGTCGTGCCGCCCATGCCAGGCAGTGATGCCAGGCAGGCGAACAGGCCGAACAGCGCGGCTTGGAATGCATTGATTGCCATGCTTTCCCCTTTCTTTATTCCTCAGCCCCTTTCACCAAGGGCTGTAGATACCAAAATGCGGCTGGCGCCTAACTAGAAGCCAAACTGACCGCGGAACTTGGGCCACTCACCGATGGACTTCTCCTTGATAAGGGCGAACTCGACCGTGTAGCCGGCGTTGGTGAGGTCCTCGAGCGCCTGGGCCTCTTCCTGCGTGATCGACTGGTTGTTGCCGAGCTTGGTGGTGCCGGGACGATCGTTGCAGGGACCGACGATGATGCGGTCCATGCCGGGCTTAAAGCCAAAATCGACGAGAAGTTCCTTCATGTCGAGCGGGTTCTTGGTGATCAGGAAGTACTTGGTGTCGGACTTGAGAACCTTCTCGGAGACCTCCTTGAAGTGCTCCTTGGTCCACACGAACGTCTTCTTGCCCGAGGCACTCTTGTAGGCCTCCTTGAGCACGGGGTTGGACGCTGCAGCGTCGTTGACGGCGATAAGACCGTCGCAGGGATACTCGAGGGCCCAACGGGTAACGGTCTGTCCATGGATCATACGGTCGTCAATACGGATGAACGAAATCATGCGTTCTCCCTTTCTTTATCACCAGGGGTCTTTCCTCTTAACCCCCGCTCCATCACAAAAATTTGGGCGGATGCGCTGCCTAGATGTCGTCGTCCTCGTCGTCGGCGTCATCGGTCGGGACAACGAGCTCGGACATACCGTTCTTGCCCTCCTGCAGCATCATCTGCTTGAGGGAATCCAGGTCCATGGTGGCAAGCCCCATCATGGCGGTCATAGCCATGGGCAGGTTCATGCCGCCGAAGGCAATGGTGTGGGCGAGCAGGCCCTTCTCGGCCAGCGTGTTCATGGCATTGGTGAGCGGCGATCCGCCCAGGATGTCACCAAGCAGGACAACCTCGTCATCGGCGGTAACGGGAGCGAGCATCGCCTTGACGTTCTCGACATACTCGTCAGCGCCCATGCCGTCCACGAGACTCGTCGACAAGATGTTCGGGGCGTCATTGCCGAGCATCTTGAGGACACTGTGCAGTCCGGGAGCGAGCGTTCCGTGACTGACCATTACCAGATACCGCATGCGGTCTCCTCTCGACCTGCCGTGTGTCGCACGGCTTTGCTTTTTGCTGAGATTATTGTTGCGCCGGGGCATGTTCGGTACAAGAAAATAGTTGCGAACGGCAACTATTCATCGGTTAACGGTAGCAACTATTTTTGTGCCTAAATTATTTTTTCTTCTAATTATTTTTAAAATAGCAGGTAGATTGCCTGATAAATGTTTTATGTTCCTTATGCACCATACATACCAGCAAGAATCGGGCCTGGCATCTCCGGTTTGCCCCGCAGTGTCAGACCATGTCACGTACGCCCACGACATGGAGGTACCCCATGGATATGATCTCGTTTCTCGCCTCCGAACCTTTCGACCGCAGCGGTGATACGCCGCTCTATGTCCAACTTAAACATCGAATCGCCCTGCTTATCGCCAGCCAGGCGTTCGACACCAAGACGCCGCTGCCACGCGAGCTCGAAATCTGTGAGCGGCTAGAGTTATCGCGCGCGACCGTGCGCCGTTGCTTCCAAGATCTCGTCATCGAGGGGCGCGTGGTGCGCAAACGTGGGCAGGGCACGTTCATCAAACCCCAAACCTCAGCACCCGGCATCGACCTGGCCCTGAATTTCAGCGCGCGGATGCGCGAAGCGGGACGGGTTCCGAGCTCGCAGATTCTCGCCTTTTCAAGCATACCGGCCGTCCGCGGCATCGCCTCTGGGCTCAAAGTGCCCGAAGGGACACCCGTCTGGGAGATTCGCCGCCTGCGTCTCGCCAACGACAAACCCATGGAGCTCAACTACGTCTATATCCCCGTGTCACTTTGCCCCGAGCTCACGCGCAAAGACGTGGATGGCTCGCTCTACGCCTATATCGCGGAAAAGACCGGCATCCTGCCCGCAAGCGTCGATGCCGTCTACGAGACGGTCAACCTCGACAAGCATGAGGCGCGCCTTTTGGGACAGAACACCGGTAAGGCGGCGATGCGCATCGTGCGTTCGACCTACGACAAGACGGGAACCCCGTTCGAGGTAGGCGTGCTCATCAGCTGCGACGGTCAGGCAAAGCTGCACGTGCACATCGCCGCCGACAAAACAACCTTCACCGCCACAGCCCAATAAATCCAAAACGTGGGCGCCGTCGTTCAAACGAACGACGGCGCCCACACTCATTTTTTATTCAGCCCTAGTCATCGCACAAAGCCCCTTCGGCAGCACACGGTGCAGCCAAGTCACCGCAGGCCGGGGCGGAGGGGGCTGAGTTTCCCACTGAGCGACTCTGCTTGCAGCCGGAGCGAAGGGGGAAACTCAGCCCCCTCCGCCCCGGCCGGCCAGCTCAATCTACACCGTGTACTGCGGCAGGTCCTGCAGGGCGATGACGTCCATGCCCATGTCGTTGGCGCTGCCGTGACCCTGCTGGTCCTCACGCACCGCCTCGATGGCACTCACGTACGTGTTGGCGGCAGACATCGCGGTCACGCAGGTTACGCCGCGGCGCACCGCCTCGGTACGCAACAGATAGCCGTCGCCGCGCGAACCCGGGCCGTACGGCGTGTTGATAATCACCGCGATCTTGCCATCGGCGATGAGGTCGCCGATGTTGGGGCGCTCGCCGTCGTGCGGGCCGCTGATCTTTTCCACGATCTCGCAGGTCACGTTGCCGCCGCGCAGCACGCGCGCCGTACCTTCGGTGGAGCAGATATCAAAGCCCAGGTAGCGAAGGATGCGCGCAACCGAAAGGATATGCCGCTTATCGCGGTCGCACACGCTAATGAACACTTTGCCGGCGCTCGGGTCGGGCAGGTTGTAGTCGATCGCCAGCTGCGTCTTGGCGTATGCCTCGGGATAGCTCTTGGCGATACCCATGACCTCGCCGGTCGACTTCATCTCGGGCCCCAGGATAACGTCGGCTCCCGGGAAACGGCCCCAGGGCATGACGGCTTCCTTCATGCAGAACCAGTCCAGCTGACGTTCGTCGCTCGGCAGGCCCAAGCTCGCGATGGAATCGCCTGCCATGATGCGCGCCGCGCATTTGGCCAGCGGCACGCCGGTGGCCTTGGAGATAAACGGCACGGTACGGCTGGCGCGCGGGTTGGCCTCGATCACGTAGACGGTCTCGCCCTTGATGGCATATTGCACGTTGACCAGACCGCGGACTCCCAGCGCCATCGCGATGCGGCGCGTGGTCTCGCGGAGCTTCGCCTGCAGGCTCTCGCTAAAGCTGAACGGCGGGATGCAGGTCGCGGAGTCGCCGGAGTGAATACCGGCTTCCTCGATATGCTCCAGGATGCCGCCGATGTATACCTCTTCGCCATCGCACAGGGCGTCGACGTCGGACTCGATCGCACCCTCCAGGAAGCGGTCCAGGTACACCGGGTAGTCGGGGCTAATGCGCGCAGCCTCGGCCATGTAATCGCGCAGATGCTCGGCATCGTAGGCGATCATCATGCCGCGGCCGCCCAGCACATAGCTCGGGCGCACCAGCAGCGGATAGCCGATGTGCGCGGCCACGGCCTCGGCCTCCTCAAACGAGGTGGCCTGGCCCGCCGGCGGGTACATGATGCCCAGCTTGTCGAGCAGAGCGGCGAAGCGCTCGCGGTCCTCGGCAAAGTCGATGGCATCGGGCTTGGTGCCCATAATGTTCACGCCGCTCTCCTCGAGCATGCGCGCCAGCTTAAGCGGGGTCTGGCCACCGAGCGTCACCACGACGCCGTCGGGGCGCTCGACATCGATAACGTCCATGACGTCCTCGTAGGTGAGCGGCTCAAAGTACAAGCGGTCCGAGGTGTCGTAGTCAGTCGAAACGGTCTCGGGGTTGCAGTTGACTATGATGGTCTCGAAGCCGCGAGCCGCCAGTGCGTAGCTCGCGTGCACGCAGCAGTAATCGAACTCGATACCTTGGCCAATGCGGTTGGGGCCGGCGCCCAGGATCATCGCCTTGGGCTTGTCCGCCGGCGTGGTCTCGTCGGGAGCCACGCACTTCTTGGCATCCGGGCTCGTGCGGTAGATGTTCTCGTACGTCTTGTAGTGGTACTCCGTGGCGCTCGAAAACTCCGCAGCGCAGGTATCGACCGTCTTCATGCTGGGAACCACGCCCAGACCCTTGCGATAGGCGCGCACAAAGCGCTCGTCCGAGCCGGTCAGCGCGGCAATCTCGGCGTCGCTCGTGCCGTACTGCTTGAGCAGGCGCATCGCGTCGGCGTCGATATCCTCCACACGCAGGCCGCGGATGCTCTCCTGGACCTGCACCATGTCGTTGATACGGTTGAGGTACCACGGATCGATACCGCAGATGGCATGGATGTGGGCGATGTCCCAGCCACGGCGCAGGGCCTCGACCACAAAGAAGATGCGGTGCTCGGTCGGGGTTGCCACGGCCTGAGCGAGCTCATCGTCGCTCAGCTTGTCGGCACCCTCCTTGCCACCGGCGCAGATGCCCTGGTGACCGTCCTCCAGTGAGCGCATGGCCTTGCCGAAGGCCTCCTCAAAGGTGCGGCCGATCGCCATAATCTCGCCCACGGCCTTCATGCGCGTGGTGAGCGTAGGATCAGTGCCTTTAAACTTCTCGAAGGCAAAGCGCGGCACCTTGACGACGCAGTAGTCGATTGTGGGCTCAAAGCAGGCGGGCGTTGCCTTGGTGATGTCGTTGACGATCTCGTCGAGCGTGTAGCCCACGGCCAGGCGAGCGGCGGCCTTGGCGATGGGGAAGCCCGTGGCCTTGGAGGCCAGTGCGGACGAACGGCTCACGCGCGGGTTCATCTCGATGACGATCAGGCGGCCGGTCTGGGGGTTCACGGCAAACTGCACGTTGGAGCCGCCGGTCTCGACGCCGATCTTCCCCAAGATGGCGAGCGAGGCGACACGCATGCGCTGGTACTCAAGGTCGGAGAGCGTCTGCGCCGGCGCCACGGTGATGGAGTCGCCGGTGTGCACGCCCATGGGGTCGAGATTCTCGATGGAGCACACGATGATGCCGTTGCCGGCGTGGTCGCGCATGACCTCCATCTCATACTCTTTCCAACCCTCGATGGACTCCTCGACCAGCACCTCATGGGCAGGCGAGAGCTCAAGGCCCTGGCTCACGATGGAGACGAGCTCCTCGTGGGTATGCGCGATGCCGCCGCCGGCGCCACCGAGGGTAAAGCTCGGGCGCAGTACGCAGGGATATCCCACGCGCTCGGCGATAGCCTCGGCGTCGGCCACGCTGTAGGCATAGCCCGAGCGCGCAACCTCCAGGCCGATCTCGGCCATGGCCTCGTTAAAGAGTTTGCGGTCCTCGCCGCGCTCGATAGCGGCCAGGTCGCAGCCGATCATCTCGACGCCGTACTTGTCGAGCGTGCCGTCCTTTGCCAGCTCGACGGCGGCGTTCAGACCGGTCTGGCCGCCCAGCGTGGGCAGCAGCGCGTCCGGGCGCTCTTTCTTGATTACGCGCTCGATAAACTCGGCGGTGATGGGCTCGACATAGGTGCGGTCGGCAAGACCCGGGTCGGTCATGATGGTCGCCGGATTGGAGTTGACCAGGATGACCTCAAAGCCATCCTCCTTGAGCACCTTGCAGGCCTGTGCGCCGGAGTAGTCGAACTCACAGGCCTGGCCAATGACGATAGGGCCCGAACCAATAACGAGGATGCGCTTGATGTCAGTACGTTTAGGCATGTTAGTTCTCCTCGGTCGCAGCGTTCTCGGACTCGGCGAAATTCCAGCCGGCGAGGCGGTCCTTCGCGGTGTCGATGTCCAGGTAGTTCTCCTCGCCGTCCATGAGTCGCGTAAAGGCGGTAAAGAGATAGTGGGCATCGGTGGGGCCGGGCGAAGCCTCGGGGTGGTATTGGACCGAGAAGCACGGGGCGTCGAGCAGCTGGATGCCCTCGGCGGTGCCGTCGTTGAGGTTCACATGTGTCAGGCGAATGCGGCCAAAGCGCTCGTTCATCACGACCGGCGCGATACCGCGGCGCACCCAGGCGCGCAGGTCGCCATCGGCCGCATGCTCGGTTTCGCCGCCGGAAAGCTCCGGAATCAGTTTGCCCAGACTGGGGAACAGCAGGCCAAAGCCGTGGTTTTGCGCGGTGATCTCCACGCGACGGCTCACCAGATTCATAACCGGCTGGTTACCGCCACGGTGACCGAATTTAAGCTTTTCCATTTGGGCGCCGCAGGCCAAGCTGATCATCTGGTGACCTAGGCAAATACCAAAGACCGGCACCTTGCCGATCAGCTGCCGCACCTGCTCGTAGGTCTCCACCACGGCATCGGGGTCGCCGGGGCCGTTGGACAAAAAGACGCCATCAGGATTCATGTCGAGCACCTGCTGGGCGGGCGTATCCCACGGCACGACGGTGAGGTCGCAGCCGGCACGGACCAGGCCCTCCAGAATACCGCGCTTCACACCGCAGTCGTAGGCGACCACTTTGTGACGGGCAGGAGCGGCAGCCGCAAGCGCAAAGCCATGCGTGGCAGGCAGGTCGGCGGCCACAAACTCGTGAGGCGCGGGACAGCTCACGGTCTTGACCAGGTTCTCGCCCACCAGCGTGGGCGCTGCGTCCAGACGCTCGGCGAGCTCGTCGACGTCGAAGATCTCTGTCGAGATAATGCCCATCTTGGAACCATTGTCGCGCAGATGGCGCACCAGAGCGCGGGTGTCGATACCCTCGATAGCAACGATGCCGTGAGCGCGCAGGTACTCCGGCACGCTGACGGCCGAGCGCCAGTTAGAAGGCGTGGCGCACATGTCGCGAACGATCATGCCGCGCATGGCCGGAGCGCTCGCAGGGCGCACGGCGTCGCCGGGGAAGGCCGACTGGACGTCGGTCTCATCGATACCGTAGTTGCCGATCTGCGGGTAGGTCATGGTTACGATTTGGCCGGCATAACTCGGGTCGGTCATGACCTCAAAGTAGCCCTCGAGCGAGGTGTTGAAGCAGACTTCGCCGGTCGCGGTGCCCTCGGCGCCGCATGCACGTCCATAAAAAATGGTCCCATCCTCAAGATACAGGATACAGGGACCGCAGGTGCCCTTGCTGGTTTTGGCCAGCATACGCTGGCAAAGCTCGCTGGGCGCGAAGGTGCGGGCGGCAGCGCCCGCGGTATGGTTGTTCGCCATAATTCTCCTTCCCGGTCTCACAGGACCGGCTTAAAGGTGTGTAGTTAGGCCTCGCGGTATTGTAACCGCAAGCATGCCTCATGGCGTTAATTTCATCGAAATGTTTACGAAATGATAATTATGACTTTCTATGCATAATGATTATTTAAGGCTCTGTTAGACCAGGATTGACATTCCGCCCCATCATCTTCTTGCGA
>NZ_QSKB01000003.1:97730-103114 GCF_003469085.1 Collinsella sp. AM29-10AC | reverse complement strand
GCAACGCGTTGCGCTGAGTCCTGAGGCTGTTGCAATGAAAATGACAATCAAGGTAATCAAGGGAGGTGCAGTGACAGAAAAAATTTATCTTAACAGGGTTGCTTTTGGGAATTTGATATGCGATACTATATAAACATCCAAGCAAAGGAGTTTATCAATATGCGGCAAGGTATTCTTAAATAAAATTTGATAATGGGAACAAAGACAAACGTCCTCAAGGAGAGGGCTTGGTTTTTGTACCCAATTTAAGAATACTTTTGCCTTTTCATTTCATATCGTGATAGACAACGGCCAGCCTTGGCCGCAGTTTTCATGTGTGTCCTACCTATCATCCCCAGCGGTAAAAGTATTTGTCGCTGGGGATTTTTGCGCCCTTCTGGGCCTTGTATGGAGGACAATCATATGAAAATCATCAATATTGGCATTCTTGCTCATGTAGACGCAGGTAAGACGACCTTGACGGAGAGCCTGTTATATACCAGCGGAGCAATCGAGGCGCCCGGCAGTGTGGATCAGGGAACAACGAGAACGGACACCATGTTTTTAGAGCGGCAGCGTGGAATCACCATTCAAACGGCGGTCACTTCCTTTCAGTGGCACGATTGTAAGGTCAACATTGTGGATACTCCTGGGCATATGGATTTCTTAGCGGAGGTCTATCGCTCCCTTGGCATTCTTGACGGAGCGATTTTGGTTGTTTCTGCAAAAGACGGCGTTCAGGCGCAGACCCGTATTCTGTTTCATGCTCTGCAAGTAATGAAAATCCCAACTGTTATCTTTATTAACAAAATCGACCAGGACGGGATTGACCTGCCAGGTGTGTATCAGTCTATCCGAGATAAGCTCTCCGCAAATATGATTATTAAGCAGAACGTGCAGCTTTCCCCGGATATATCCATCATGGAAAACATGGGGCTGGAGAATTGGGATACCGTGATTGCGGACTGTGATGAATTGTTGGAGAAATATATTGCCGGAGAACCAATGGACAAAGAAGAACTTCTGCGGGAGGAAAACAGGAGAATCCAAAGCGTCTCTCTGTTTCCGGTCTATCATGGCAGTGCCAAGGTAAACTTGGGAATCCGACAACTCATTGAAGCGGTCACAGATACATTCCAATCACCCACCGGGCAGAACAGCTCTGAATTGTGCGGAACTGTGTTCAAAGTTGAGTACGCAAACCAGAGCCAACGCCTTGCCTATCTGCGGTTGTATAGCGGTACGCTTCATTTGCGGGATTCCGTAGCCTTGGCAGGGAAAGAAAAACTGAAAATTACGGAAATGCGTATCCCCTCAAAGGGTGAGATTGTCCGAACAGAGATTGCCCATGCGGGCGAGATCGTCATTGTACCCTGCGACAGTTTGCGGCTGAATGATGTGCTGGGAAACAAACTGCTGCTGCCCCGTGAAACGTGGAGCGACAATCCTCTCCCTTTGCTGCGGACAACAATTGCACCAGAGAAACCAGAACAGAGGGAACGCTTGTTAAACGCCTTGACAGAAATTGCGGATACCGACCCGCTTCTGCGCTATGAAGTAGACGCTGTGACCCATGAGATCATTCTCTCCTTTTTGGGCCGGGTACAATTGGAAATTATCTCTGATCTTCTGGTGGAAAAATATCAGCTCAACACAACTGCAAAAGAACCTGCCGTCATCTATATGGAGAGGCCATTGAAAGCGGTAAGTCACACCATTCATATCGAAGTGCCGCCCAATCCATTCTGGGCGTCCATCGGGCTGTCCGTCACCCCTCTCCCCCTTGGCACCGGAGTGCAGTATGAGAGCAAAGTTTCCGTTGGATACTTGAATCAGAGTTTTCAAAACGCTGTATTGGATGGTATCCGCTACGGTCTGGAACAAGGCGTGTATGGATGGAAGGTAACGGACTGTAAAATCTGTTTTGAGTATGGGCTTTATTATAGTCCGGTCAGCACTCCCGCAGACTTTCGGTCATTGGCACCTATTGTATTGGAGCAGGTGTTGAAAAAGGCGGGGACGCAGCTATTGGAACCATATCTTTCTTTTACACTCTATGCGCCGCAGGAATATCTCTCCAGAGCTTATCATGACGCACCAAAATATTGCGCGAGTATTGAAACGACCCAGGTTAAAAACAGCGAGGTGATTATTACTGGCGAAATCCCTGCCCGCTGTGTGCAAGAGTACCGCAATGACCTCACCTTTTATACAAACGGGAGAAGCGTTTGTTTAACAGAATTGAAGGGGTATCAAATCGCCAGCGGCGAACCAGTTTTTCAGCCACGCCGCCCAAACACCCGGATTGATAAGGTGCGCCATATGTTCAACAAAATTCTCCCATCAATGATGGACTTATAAAATCCCTTTGGAACAAAGGGCGCACTTCTATACATGGTCTGCGACCATGTATCGTGCGCTCTGCGAGGCTACGGCCCGGACTTCCGAAAGTCCGGGCCGTTTGCGTCGCTCCGCTCCGTACAAGGGGCTGCGCCCCTTGCGCCGCTTTGCGGCTATCCCTGCGCCCTCGCTGGAAAGGTACATCCGCTCTGCGTCTGCACCTTTCCAGCGAGGCTAAAACCGAATACCGTTACCCTTGACCGTTTACCCGACACAGCAGGTAGACGGTCTTTTGTTTTGCCAAGAAGGAGGTCAAACACGATGGACAAGTCACGCGAAGAATTAGAGAAAGAGTATGCTGAGGCCACCGCTAAGTTGGAGCAGTACCAGCACAGAGGCCAGCGGTATGAGAACCGCATCCGCTACTACACCCAAGGCGAAAGGAAGAAGCGAAACCACCGACTTATCACCCGTGGCGGAGCGGTGGAGAGTATCGCCCCGGAGGTGCGCGGCATGAGCGAAAGGGCCTTTTTTCTTTTGATGGAAAAGGTCTTTTCCCTGCCGGAAGTTGCCGCCCTGGTGAGCCAAGCCACTGACCAGCAGGAAAGCGGATAATTGACCCTGTTCCATCTCCACGTTACCCAGGTCAAACGGAGCGCGGGACAGTCTGTTGTCACGTCCGCCGCCTACCGAGCCGGGGAGAAATTGTATAGCGAATACTATGGCGAGGTCAGCGACTACACCCACAAGGGCGGCGTGGTCTGCACAGACATTCTCCTGCCGCCCCAGGCCCCCAACCAGTACCAAGACCGCGCCACCCTCTGGAACGCCGTGGAGAAGGCCGAGCGCGGCAAGAAAGCCCAGCTTGCATATAGCTTTGACATTGCCTTGCAGAACGAGTTTTCATTGGAGGAAAACATCGCTCTTGCAAGGCAATTTGTTTCGGAGCAGCTTGTGGGCCGGGGCATGATTGCCGACTTTGCCATCCACCAGCCGGACAAGGAGGACGGCGGTATTCCTAACCCGCACTTTCATGTTCTCTGCCCCATCCGGCCCATTGAGCCAGACGGCAAATGGGGGTGCAAGCAGCGCCGCCGCTACCGTCTGGACGAGGACGGGAACCGCATTATGGGAGAGGACGGCAAGCCCCTCTTTGACGCTGTTCCCACTACCGACTGGGGAAGCCCGGAAACACTGGAACATTGGCGGGAGGCGTGGGCCGCTATGGTGAACGCCAAGTTTGAGGAAAAGGGGCTGACCTGCCGCATCGACCACCGCTCCTATGAGCGTCAGGGCCTTGACCTGCTGCCCACCGTCCATGAGGGCGTGGCCGTCCGCCAGATGGAGGCCAAGGGCATCCCCGCCGACAAGGGCGATCTGAACCGCTGGATAAAAAAGGCCAACAACATTCTGCGGGATATTCGGAAGAAAATCGCCGGCCTGACGGATTGGATTAAGGCCATAAAAGAAGAATTGAGCAAGCCCCAGGCCCCGACCCTTGCCGCCCTGCTGACCGACTACTATGAGGGCCGGAACGCCGGAGCATGGAGCCGCAACGCCAGGATTGGAAATCTTAAAGGTTTTGCCGAGGCCATCAATTTTCTGACCGAGAGGGGCATCGCTACGCTGGAAGATTTAGAGACCCATATCGCCGCCCAGAGTGAACGAACGGAGGCCATCAACACATCCATGAAAGCGAAGCGTGACCGTCTGAACGAATTGAAGGAACTGCTTCGCCTTGTTGACCTCTACCGAGACACCAAGCCCGTCTATGACGAGTTGCAGGGTATCAAGTGGAAGGGCAAGCGGGAAAAATTCGAGAGGGAGCATGAGAACGAGTTGAGGACGTTCCACATGGCCCGCCGGAAGCTGGACAAGCACCGTTCCCCTGCTGGTAAAATCCCCGTTCATGCGTGGGAACAGGAACAGGCGAGGCTTCACCAGGAGTACACAGCCGAGTATGAGCAGTACAAGCCTATCCAAGACGATTTGCGGCGGCTTCAACAGGTGAAGCGGAACGCCGATGCTGCCATACACCAGCAGGAGCAGACCCAGCAGAAACGCCGGGAGGTGGAGCGGTGAACGGCATTCCCCGACTGACCTACCAGCAGTACCGAGCCGTCCGGCGGCTGGTGCATGACTGCTGCAATTATGACGGCGGCAACTGTCTTGCTCTTGATGACGGCTGGGAGCCTTGTGTCTGCGTCCAGAGTATCACCTATTCCCTGGTCTGTAAATGGTTCCGCGCCGCCGTCCTGCCAACAGACAAGGGGTTGTGTGCCGCCTTGCTCCACCGAGGACAGGCGCGGCCCTGTGCCGAGTGCGGGGCGATGTTCGTGCCGCGCTCCAATCGGGGCAAATACTGTGACGAGTGCGCCGCCAATGTGCGCCGGAGAAAGAAAGCTGCCAGCGAACGGGAACGCCGCAGGCGTGGACATTTAGAGGCTGAAAAGCCTTGCAATCAGGGGGCTTGTGGACAGTCCTCAAAGGGGGACTAATACATTCCCCTTCCCCCACTCCAACGTGGGCGGCAAAATGGCGCTCACGTGGATTAACTTTGATGAATGATGAAAGGAGAGCCTATGACCTACGACCCCAGCATGACGATCACCAGCACCATCCCCGCCCCGGAGGGGAGCGACAGCACCAGCAGAGAGGGCAAGGCCATCCCCCTGCCCGTGATGGCGGGCGGCAACGCTTCACCCGCCCCGGACGTACCGCCACCCGATATGGTAAAGACCGTTGGCGGTACGACCTTTGATATTTATTTCCATTTCAGCCAGACCAGCCGGGAAACCTTTACCGACAAGGTACTGCGCCTTATTCAATCCGATGTTGTAACCTCATAAAAATAATTTACTTTTTTCTCTATCCTTATTGACAAAACCCGAACGACTACATTGCGATAGATGACCACGTTTGCCCAGATAAAACCGACCAAAATAAACCTGTCCCTTTTTGGCAGGTTTCGACCAAGGCAATGTCGATGTTTCGGCAACGAAAGCGAGCGCCCACCAGAGCGAACAAATTGGCATGAAAAGAGGACGGCATAGACCTTCTGGTCA